>NZ_JBFHKV010000244.1:0-9116 GCF_041595215.1 Stieleria sp.
ATCCAATACCGCGTCCGCGATCCGAAGCTGTTCTTGTTCAAGGTTCGCAATCCGGGCCAAACGCTACGCGACATCTCCGAATCGGTGATGCGGACCGTCGTGGGAGACCGCACCGTCGACGAAGTCATCACGATCGGCCGACAAGAGATCGAGGTCGAGGCACTGTTGCAACTCCAGGAACAGGTCGACAAATACGAGCTGGGTCTGAGCATCGACCAGGTTCAACTGAAAAACGTCAACCCACCGCAACCGGTCCAACCGTCGTTCAACGAGGTCAACCAAGCTCAGCAGGAACGTGAGCAGATGATCAACGTTGCCAACGGTGAATACAACAAAGAAGTCCCACGTGCACGCGGTGAAGCGGAACAGAAGACACAAGCCGCCGAGGGTTACGCGCTCAAACGCGTCAACGAAGCTCAAGGCGATGTCTCGCGATTCAATGCCGTGTTTGCCGAATACGCCAAAGCACCCGAAGTGACCAAGCAGCGAATCTACATCGAAACCATGCGGCAAGTCATCCCGACGCTCGGGCAAAAAATCATCATGGATGATCAAGCCAACCAGATTTTGCCACTGTTGAATCTGGCCCCGCAAGCCGACCGGAGATCCCCATGAACCGTCTGACATTCCCCGCGGTCGCCGCCATCGTGATTCTGGGCGGATTGGTCGCCTACAGCGCAGCCTACACGGTAAGCGAAACCGAACAGGTCATCATCACCCAGTTCGGAAAACCGGTCGGCGATCCGATCACCGACGCCGGCTTGCATTTCAAACTTCCGCTCATCCAGGAAGTCACTCGCGTTGAAAAACGCATCCTGGAATGGGACGGCCGTCCCAACGAAATGCCGACCAAAGACAAAACCTACATCGTCGTCGACACCTTCGGTCGTTGGCGGATCAATGATGCCAAACAGTTCTTCCTGCGACTCAGAGATGAACGCAGCGCCCAATCGCGTCTCGATGACATCCTCGGCAGCGAAACCCGCAACGCGATCGCCAAACACGAATTGATCGAATTGGTCCGGACCACCAAAGACCGCCAACCCGTCCGCGATGAAACCATCGCCGACGCGCCCGGCAACATCGGAATCCTGTACCCGATCAACAAGGGGCGTGCCAAAATCGAAGAGGAGATCTTTCAACAAGCGGCCAGTAAAGTCACGGACCTGGGAATCGAATTGCTGGATGTCCGCTTCAAACGCATCAATTACAACGAGAGCGTCAGGGACCGGATCTATTCTCGGATGATCAGCGAACGGCAACAAATCGCCGAACGTTTCCGCAGCGAGGGCGCCGGCGAGGCGGCCAAAATCATCGGTCGCAAGGAAAAGGATTTGCTGGAAATCGAATCCCAGGCTTACAAACAAGTCCAGGAGATCCAAGGTGCTGCCGACGCCGAGGCCACCGAGATTTACGCCCAGGCCTACAACCAAAGTCCCGATTCGATCCAGTTCTACGCCTTCATTAAAACGATGGAGACGTATCAGGAGATGTTGGATCCGAACACGACGCTGATTCTGAGCACCGACAGCGACATCTTCAAATTCCTGAAACGCATCGACGTTCAAGAGTAACCCCGGCGGAAAATGGGACTGGTCAAAAAATGGGCTGGTCAAAAAATGGAGTGGATTCAAATAAAAGAGCTCTTGGTTTCCCTGTCTTCATTTTTTGACCAACCCATTTTTTGACCCTCTTCTCGTTACAACCGACCTGAACAATCACCGTAAACGGCTTTGAGCTTCTCCAGCGCCCGGATCCACAGCATCCGTGTCGCGGCGTTCGACCGTCCGATCCGCTGAGCGATCTGCTCGTGAGACAGGCCGTCGATGTGCCGCAGTGTCAGAACTTCGCGATAGTCGTTGGGCAGTCGGTCAAGGGCCGCGGCCAATTGCAGGGTTTGTTCCGCCCGGTCGGCGTGCGAGCGTGGATCGGGCTCCCGGTCGATCGCCAGTTGTTCGATGCGAATGCTGTCGCGATCCAAAGCCGCTTGTAATTGTTGTTCTCGCCCCTGCCCGCGTTTGAGCGTTCGCAGTTGATCGCGGTCGTACCGCAACAACGTGCGTTTCAGGATCGTGCGTAACCAGGCCAAGCGTTCGGCTTGCGTGTTTCCCCGAAAGTGTTCGTGGCCACGCCAAGCATCCACCAAGGTTTGCTGCACAACATCCGACGGATCGATGCGACCGCGGAGCGCCGGAGACAACTGGCGTTCGGCGAGCATTTTCAGCCACGGTCGCAGCGGACCGATCGACCAGGTGGCTCGTAGTGAGTCTTCACTCTTCGAAGCGTCTTCGTCCCCGCCATTCACGTCGTCGCTTGCCTCCCCATCCAACCCCTGATCCGACGCAATGCCGAAGCCAGAATTCGTAGAATCCAATAGACTTGCACCACCACGATAAGGCTCAACAGCGCGACGCGCAGCAGTCCCGCTGCATCGATGCGGTGACGAAGGATTTCCGGGTCGGGACGTTGCAGGTACGCAAATGCGACCAGGGCCAAAAAGACGACGGGCGTACCGATCGAAAGCATCAATCGGATCGAGTCTCCCTGGCCGTCTTTCTGATCGCGGACGGCGATTAGCAAAGCGACGATGCACATCCAGGCGGTGACACCGTTGAAAAGATGGATGACCAGGCCGGGATCACGCAACCATGGACTTTGCCAGATCACCATCCAAACTCCGACCAGCAGCGGTGCCAGTAGCAGCCAAGCGAGACTCCAGCGTCGCGTTTTCAGCGTCCGCTTTACATACCAAAGCGGCAACAGAATCAAAACGCTCAGCGCGAGGCCGCCGCGAACCAGATCAAGCCCCCATTGGGCGAGTGTGGTGTCCCCGCCGATCGAACGGAACAGGGGTCGCATTCGACGTGGATCCATTTCCCGATGCGACGTCACCGAGTTGGATTCTAGCGGTGCTTTGGAACGCAGATCCTGAAACTGAATTCCATCAAGCGTCGGAGACGCGATCCGAGTGTGCGTGTCGTCACGCCGGCAGATGACCGGTACGTTCGAGGCAGATTCTGGATCGCTATTTGTTTCGGTCAGAATCTCCTGCCGCGACCAATCGATTGCCACGAGGCGATTCTGGTCGATGTGCAGCCAACTGATCGGGACGTGGTGATCCTCTTTCCAGTGGACACTCTGGATTCCGTTGACGTCGGGAATCAAGATTTGGAATTTCGGAGCAGGCTGCAGCATCGGATAGCACCGAATGACAAGTGATGATCGGCCATCGTCGTTGGGTGCCGATCCGCCCTCCGCCGCAGTGACGCGGTCCATCACAATGCGTTCTTTGACTCCGTCACCGTCGATGTCCCAGAACCACATGCCGACCACATAGAAATTTTCCGCTGATTCATTGAACTGCCGAATCCTTTGGAATTGCTTGTCGCGAAGGTCGAAAATCTCACAACGCGTTTTCCCGTTCGCGTTCCGGCTCAACGCCAGCATCGGAATGCCGTCCGAACCGGTCGCCTTGTCGATTGCCACGTATCGGCTCGCGTATGCACCGTCCACGAGAGGAACAGACGCAGCGTTGTCGGGCTCGGTCGAGTCAACGAGTTCACCATCCGGCCCACAGAGGACCAGCTGTCGTAGCGGATTGTCTTTCGAAGTGTGACCCAAGTAGGCGACGTGCGTTTGGCCATCGATGACAACCAACGAAAACGGAATCCAATAGTCGCTTCGAGTCGGCCGCTGGAAGACCGATCGTTCCCATATCAGTTCGCCGTTGGCACCATCCCAGGCGGCGAGAAACAGCTTCTCGTCGTGCGAGTGGGGGCCGACAACGTCCTGGATACCGTCGCCGTTGAGGTCCGCGAACTTTAGATGGTCATAATCAACGGGCGTGTTGATGCGGGATGCTCCGAACAGGAATCGATTCGACCATCGGATCTGGCCTGTCGCTCGACTGACCAAGGACATTTGGAACGCGTTGATCGGTTGCCCCGTCATTAAAGAAGACGCTCGGGGGGCAAGTCGTCCATCGCCGACGAGCAAGATTGATTTCCCATCGTCAAGTGACTGAGCCAGGATGACTCGGCCTCCCACATTGCCCCGCAAGCGACAAAGTTCAGCGCCCGTTTCTCCGTCGAAGAGCCGGGAAGGCGTTTCGGTTCCCGATTGATTCTGAACGAGAAAGTCGACGGAGCCATCATCCTGTTCGATAGGAATCCAAGTGCCGCCATCACCATCGGTCCGATCGCTGTTCCAAACCGTCCGTCCAGAGACGGCATCGATGACGCTGATCCGGGTCGGCTGAAAACCTGACGCGGCAATCAGATGTCGGCCCGATTCGCCAACCCAGGATGCCAGCAACGTGTTTTCGCCCAATCGAATCGTCGGTGAACGCTGGGATTGCAACAGGACCAGGTGATCTTCACCGACGCCCAAGGGACCACCGCGGCGGCGGTAAACGCGTATCGATGATGTCGAATCGGTGGGGCTGGGACAGACATCCAGCCCCGCGGCGATGGCGACGGGGCTGGGTTGGCTGGGGTGGAAACGAATCACCGAGGACGCGAGCATGACGTCTAAGGTGCGGTCGCCGGCGACAAAATCAATTTCGATCGTTCCCGGTGGGTTGTCAGGAAGTCCACTGCGAATCGCGTCGATCTGGGCGACGCGGATTTGGTCGCCGAACTGGGGAATCCGATGTCTTGCCCAGGCCAGGACGTTGCCTGTTTTTCCCGAGATCCAATCCACGTAAATGTAAGCCTGGTGATCGGCGTCCTTTTCCGCTGCTTCGGTTGGTCCTCGTCCCGCGATGATGGCCGTGGCGATGTCTTTCCAGCCGTCTTGATTGATGTCATCGGTCACCGTGATGCGAGACACGCAATCGTCAGCGGATTGGAACGCCGAGTAGGGCGTCTGGTCGGTCCAAACCGGCGTCCCCGTGGCTGCGTCGAGCAACTGCACGCCCACATCGACGCCGTTGCGAAATCGGATGCGGGGCACAATGATTTCGTCCGCACCGTCACCGTTGATGTCCGTGACGTAGGGCCAATCGGCGTGATTGCGGTCGACCGAATAGCGCCACTGGACATGCTCCATTTGTCGGCTCCATCGTTGCCGGCCGTCCAGGTCGTAGGCGGCGATCTGCGTGCCGCTGAATGGAGCCGTGTTCAATCGCGATTCTTCGTGATCGTAAAAGATCAGTCTTGCTTCGCCGCGGGCGTTGGCAATCCGGGGAGCGTGGGGCGGCGTGAAGGGCAACTTGATCGTCACGACAGACGCGGGGTCTTGATCCCAATCGATGACCTGACATTGGTCCCCGATCAACAGGACCACTCGCAGCGAGTCTCCACGCAGCAACTGGGGCGGGCTTGGGACGGGAATCCGTATCGGGGAGCTATAACGCTGGTGTCGCACAAAAAAGTCGCCGAAGTTGCGATGGCCCGAGCGAAACGCCGAGTTCGCGTCAAATGATAGACCGCTGAACGATCGATACTGGTGTTTGGCGGGATGATAAATCGCGTCGGCCGGCCAGAACGTTTTGGTGGGCGTGTTAAGTACTTGATGATGCCGATCGATTACATCGCCGGTTTTTCCGCTCAGCACGGCCAAACAGACGTCCGTCTGAATCGCCATCTGATAGTGCACGAACATGGCAAACAGGTCGCTGATTCCGTCGTGGTTTCGATCGCCGACGTCCTGCAGTTCGAAGACCCCCGGGAATCGCAGTGTTGACCGTCGGTTGAAAGGATCCGGCAAGGTCGACTTGGTGGGCAAGTTGGCGAAGGCGTAGGACCGCGACCACAGCATGTGTCCGCGGTCATCGACGGCCAGCAACGCTTGTTGATCGGTCGCGGCGACCAGCGTGTCGGCGCGTTGATCGCCGTTCAAATCGATCGGCGTGCGCAGCGCGGCAACGCCTTGCGTGAGCAGCGGGTGATCGTCGGTGTGATGGTGCCCGGCATCGAAGTTCGCGGCGCGGCGCGTGTCGGCAAAGTTGACGGGAATTGTTTTTGTTGCGTCTGTGTTGGTTCCATCGAGACTCGTCAACGTTGTGTCGATGGAACTCGCGTCGAGTTCCCACTGGTTGTCGGAGTGCCATGCCACGCGTTTCAGTCGACCGTCACGTCGCCACAAAATCGCTGGCGTCGATGCATCGGAAACGGTCACGACCGCCGCATCGCTGATCGAAATCTCCTTGGACGGTGCCGGTTGGTTCGTGATCCGGTATTCACTGGGTATGCCTCGGGTGACCGGCAACCGCAGCGTCTGACTCCATCGGCCCGTCGGTGCAACCATCATGTCATAGTCGCCGGCGGTCCGCTCGAGATGGTTCTGCATCGGAAGCGTCAGTTCCATCGTTGAATCCGACAACGCCGATTCGCCGACCGGAACGATGGTCGCTTGGTACGGTCCGCCGCCGGCCCGAACGCGAAACGCGCCCAACTGACTTTGACGCCACTGATCGAGACCAGACAACAGGGCGGCGATCAACACTGCCGTGACTGCCATCGCCGCGGCGGCGACGCGGACGCGAGACTGATGCTTGCGAGCCCAACGCGCCGATTTTTCCAAGACCGAAAGTGGGCGGGCTTGAATCGGATGGTCATCGCGCACGGCACGCAAGTCGTCGGCCAGATCACCGGCGGACTGATAGCGACGCCGTGCGTCTTTCTCCATCGCCTTGTGCAAGACGACCTCGAAATCACGCGGCAGATCGGAACGCAGGCTTCGCAGGGGGGGCGGATCTTCGTGACGAATCTTGTTGATCAGCGTCAACGGGTCATCGCCCCCAAACGGTGGTCGTCCGGTCGCCATCTCATACAGTGTCGCGCCGAGCGAATAGATGTCGCTGCGATGGTCCACATCGGTGGCGCGCAGGTCCGCTTGCTCGGGACTCATGTAGCGCGGTGTGCCCAAGATCGCACCGGTGATCGTCGCGCCGGCATCGACCAGTCGCCGGGCCAAACCGAAATCCGTCAACCAAACGCGGTCTTCATGATCCAAGATCAAGTTGGCCGGTTTGACATCGCGATGGACCACGTCACGGTCATGTGCGTGGGAGAGGGCATCGGCGGCTTGGATTCCGACGTCTAGGATCGCATCGAGTGGCGGCGGAGTCTGCTCTCGGCGGGTCCGTCCGATGCGCGCGGAAAGACTTTCCCCTTCGATGCGTTGCATCGCGTACCAACTCGTGTCACCTTCGCGTCCGGTCGCGTAAACCGGAACGATATTGGTGTGATGGAGCGCACCCGCCGTTTCGGCTTCGCGACGGAACCGGTCGAGCGCCTGGGGGTCGACGATCCCGAACCGCATCACCTTCAGGGCGACGATTCGATCGAGCGATTTTTCGCGGGCTTCGTAGACCACGCCCATGCCGCCGCGCCCGAGTTCCGAAAGGATCTCGAAATCGCCGATCGAATCGGGAAGCGCGGATTCGGGCGGCAGATCAAATCCGCCGGTTTCCGCACCGCCGAACAACTCCGCCGCGTCCAGGCACTCGGCCAAACGCTCGGCGTATTCGGGGTGCTCGCGGAGCCATTGATCGCGATCGACGGCCCGCCCCTGCTCGCGCTGGCAGAGGTATTGATCCAGTAGATCGGCGATTTCAGCGTCGACCGTCGATCCCGGGTCATTGTTCGTCTGGCGTGGCATGTCAGTCATCTTGATCTTCGATCGTACTTGAAATCACAGGTCCTGGTACCGAAGAGACGACTCAGGAGGTGGCGCAACGGGCTATTTTGCAGACGGACGTTGGCAGAAAGGCGGGGGCAGAAAAATAGACAGGAAAATGGGTGACAGGAAAATGTGCCGGACCCGTTTCAGGCACGACCAGTCATTTTCTTGTCAACTATTTTCTTGTCTGCCTTCGTTCGAACGCCTTGGCACCGTTTATTAGTCCGTTTACTAGTCTTCCGCTTGTAGTGCGTCGAGTTGTTTTTGGGCGGCCAGGGCGTACTTGTGTTTGGCGCCTCGCTCGCTACTGATCAATTCGATCGTGGCTTGGAGGTAGTGTTCGGCGTCATCGCGGCGTCCCAGACCGATCAGGGCGTTGGCCATCAGGGATCTCGCTTCGATCAGCTGCTGCAACGTCTGCCCCTCGACCAACTTCATCGAGAAAAATGGCGTGCCGTCTTCGAGCGTCCCGTGGTCATAGACGGGTGGAATCCCCGGGTGCTGGAGCGTTCCGGTCAACAAGCCTTCACGATGAAAGCGATCAATTGCCGCTCCGTTTCGGTGAAACTTGCGCTGAAGTGTCTTCAGTGCCAGATGGCGTTGACCCATGCGGTCGTAGACACGATAGACATCCCCGATGCCTCCGCTGCCGATCGACTCGCCGATCTGATAGCGGGGCGAAGACGGGGCCCCCGTATCAGAGAGCAGGCTCGGAAAACTGGTGTTTAGAAACTGAGAGGGAACCGCGCCCAAGACGGATTGGTTCGGTTCGCTGATTGGACCGTCGCCGGACCGGCGCGGTGGTCGGGCGTCGTCATTGGAAGACCTGGACATCTTGCGCTGAGGGGGGTGACGAGAGGTTCCCGGCGGGGCATGACAGTGCCACTGTTCTACGACGACCGCCCGCCGAGAAACTTCGCTCATGAACGGTCCACGCAACCAAGATACCCGATTCTTCCGATCCGCTGCGGCTGTATCGGCAGACCGCCTATGGGTAGACCCAACCCCCACTGTCAATCCAGAAATCCCTTGCGAATTAGCAAAAAATCACATTTTGTCCAGTACTGCTCTGGCAGCGATTTTTAGGTGTCCCTAACATCCACAAGGAGTAAAGAAAAAGGCCTCAGCCAAACGATCACTTGGGGCAAAAGTGATCAGAAATGGCTGAGACCTACTACTCAATGCCGGATGCCCAAGGGGCAAGTTTGGAAATCCAGCACCGCACGGCGCCTTCGGGCGTCGTGCGTTTTTTTTTGGTATCGAGAGCAACCCTATCGCGTCGCTGAGTTTCGGCTCGCGACGTTGTCGAGATCCTACGGCGTGTTGACGCCAGGGTCAATGCTGATCTGGCGAATAGACGCCAGGGGTCCGCGAGGCGATTCGCACTTCAGCCTCGTATTCCGCCGCACCTTGGTTTTCGGGTAAGCGGTAGTGGACGAGGCGACGAGTCCTTGCCAATGTGCCGAGTACAGAGGACTCGTCGCCTCGTC
>NZ_JBFHKV010000245.1:0-9109 GCF_041595215.1 Stieleria sp.
CAAAAAATTGGTTGGTCAAAAAATTGATTGGTCAAAAAATTGGTTGGTCAAAAAATGGGGTGGTCAAAGAATGGGGTGGTCAAAGAATGGGGTTTCTGGCAGCGCGATCGAACGGGGATTGAGCCGTTGCTGAGATTTTTTGACCCCATCATTTTTTGACCAATTTTAGCCACAAGAAATCTCGGCCTTGCCGAAAACAAGGCGCCATGCAAAGAACGAGGACACGCGTTGCGCACCGTCATCGCGTAAGTGCATGAGCATCGGGTGAACCAGTGATGCCGCTGTCCAATCAGAACCCGCCGGGCGCGGTGAACTCGGCGTAGTCGCTGAATTCATCGTGGTGTTCGGGGGCGCGGTTGCTGAACCGGGTGAAGTCGGATTCCCAGGTCAATTGCACGTCGCCGACCGGGCCGTTCCGCTGTTTGGCGATGATGATTTCGGCTTGCCCGGCGTACTGGGCGCGTTCTTCACCGCGATGGTAATACTCTTCGCGGTGGACGAACATCACGACGTCGGCGTCTTGCTCGATGGCCCCGGATTCACGCAAGTGGCTGAGTTTGGGGCGGTGGTCTTTGCTGTCTTCGGCCTGGCGATTCAATTGCGACAGGCACAACATCGGGACGCCCAGTTCACGCGCCATCCCTTTCAGGCGACGAGCGATCTTTGCGACTTGTTCTTGACGGGGGTCGCGCGAGTTATCCGGTTCGATCAGTTGCAAGTAGTCGATCACGATCAAACCGAGACTGCCGTGCCGCCGTTTGATCCGTCGTGCGGCCGCGGCGATTTCGCTGACCGTTCGGCTGGGAGAGTCATCGACGAAAAACGGCGCGGTGCTGATTTCGTTAGCCTTGTTGATCAAGCGGGTTTGATCCTCGGCGCTGATCGTTCCGTTTCGCAGGCGGTGACCGTTGACGCGGGCGAGGGAGCAGAGCATCCGGTCGGCCAATTCGATGCCCGACATTTCCAAGCTGACAAACAGCACCGGTTGTCGCATTTCGATCGCCCCGTGTTCGGCGATGTTCATCGCCAGCGCCGTTTTTCCCATCGACGGTCGGGCGGCGAGAATGATCAATTCGCCGTTGTGCAACCCGCCGGTCATGGTGTCGTAGTCGGCCAGACCGGTTTCGACGGTCCCGTCGGTGACTTCACCGCGCAAGCGGGCTTCCATCCGGTCCATCGCGGCGTGCAGCACATCGTTCATCGAGTGCAGGGAGTTGGACGAGCGTCCGTCCATGATCGAGAACACTTTCTGTTCCGCCTGGGCACAAAGCTCTCGCGCGTCGCTGGCCTGGTCGTAGGCGTCGCGGAGAATTTCGGTGCTGGCGTTGATCAGGTTCCGATAAACTGCTTTTTCGGAAACGATGCCGGCATAGTAAACCGCGTGTGCGGCGTTGGGCACGGAGTTGGAGAGCTTGGCCAGATACGCGGCCCCACCGATCTTGTCAAACTCGTCCGACGTCTTCAGCCGGGAAACGAGCAGCATCACATCGATCTTCTCGCCGTTGTCGTACATGTCACGCAAGTGCGTGTACAAGATCCGATTGGCATCGTCGTAAAAGTCATCCGCTTTCAAGGACGCGGTGTCGTCACAGACTTCGGGCAACAGCAGGATACTGCCCAGCACGCCCATTTCGGCTTCGAGATCATAGGGCGGCTGGCGCTGAAGGATTTCGGCAGCCGAGAGCGGTTTCTTTTTCTTTTTGTCCCACGGACGTTCGTTCTGGTCAGCCATGAAGTTTCCGATCCCTGGAAGGTTTTGAAGAAGCAGCGGCAAAGTCCGCCGAGCGGGAGACTAGGTCAGTGTCTGGTGTTTCGACAAAAGTTTCAAGTTGCGGGTTTTAAGTTTCGAGTTTGGAGTTTCAAGTTTCAAGTGAGTTGGCAGTTGGCAGAAAAACTGGGGGCAGAAAAAGGGAAGGCGGAACAGGAGAATCAGACAAGAAAATCGGTGACAAGAAAATATCGGGTGGTTTCATAGAACCTGAAACCTGAAACCTGAAACCTACCCCGTTTTCAGCATGGATTCGATGCGGCGGATCGCTTCATCGGTCGAGAGGGCGGCTTGCCCCCTGCCGACGCTGCGACCGGCGTCGAGCCATTGGCGGACACGCTGATTGGCCAGGATCGCGGTGCTGTGGCTGCGTCCCCCGAAGTGCCCGCCGATTTCGGAGTAGGCGCTGCTGGTCATCTCGCGGGCCAAGTACATCGCCAGCATTCGCGGTTCGGTGATGGACTTGGTTTGTGAACCCGACTGCAGCGACTTGGAATCCAATTGAAAGACTTTTTCGACGGCACGTTCGATGGCGCTGAGCGTGATCGGGACACCGGAGGAGCGGAGCAGGTGGGCGCCGTGCTGACGGATTTGGTCCATCGAGGGCATTTGGCCGTGCATCCGTTGCAGCAGTGCGACCAGATTGACGATGCCGCTGAGCAGTCGCCCGTCACCGCCGGCGACCGATGCGATTTCGTGTAGCGTCGCGTCGGGCCAAGGGATCAAGCAGCGCTCTTCCGCGTAGCGTGCGAGCAGTTGCGTTCGCGTCTGGGTGTCCAGCGATTCGACTTGGCAAACCAGCCCCGAAGCCAATCGCCCCGAAAGTTCTCCGCCCAGTCCGTTGATCTCATTGGGCGACTTGGTTCCGGCAAACACCAGCGGTTTGCCGACTTCGGCAAGCATTTCGATGGTGTGGTGGAGTTCACGAATCGTGGCCTTCTTTTCGACGAAGAATTGGATGTCGTCGATCAACAGTGCGTCGGCGTCACGAAAACGAGACCGAAAGGCGGGCAAGCAGTTTCCGTTGAGCGCCTTGATGAAGTCATTGGTGAATTCTTCAGCGGACAGGTAGACGACCCGTCGCATGCGATGGAGACCGCGTAATTTTCCAGCCACGGCGCTCAGCAGGTGCGTTTTGCCGGACCCTGGCGGTCCCCACAGGACCAAGGGGGACGCCAGACCGGGGCTTTCGATGGCCATTTTGCAGGCCGTCCGCGCCAGCTCGTTGCACTGCCCGCCGACAAAGTTCTCCCAACTGCATTCGCTTCGCGTGTTGGAAGCGTGATGGGGCGTCTCGGCGGTCGATGGCTTGGCTTCGGCTTTTGTTGCCTGCGATGTGATCCCGCCGGCGAACGCGCCAGCGGCCGAGACCGTCGGTCGCGTTGTCGCAGTTCGTTTCGGCCGCGGTGACTTTCGTGAATCGGTGCCGTCTCGCAGGATCGCTTGCAGCGACTGGGTGCCCCGCGGCTTTCGCACGACGGATGCTGCGGCTGCTTTCGCCGCGGTTCGGCGTTCTTGTCGCACCGAGGACGCGGGGCGGGAAGTCTCGTCAGGCTCGCGGCCGTCGGTCGCATCGCCTGCGTCGGTGGCATCGCTGGCGCCCGCTTCGGCAAACGGCAACTCGGCTTGGAGCGTGGGGCGATCCTCGACGTGGACCCTGACAGTCGTCGACGCGCCACAGGCCGATGCGGCGGCACCGCGCATCGCGGCCAGGTAGTGATTGCTCAAGCGGTCGGCGGCGAATTGTCCGGCCGCGACGGCGACGATCGATCGCGAGGGGTCGGCGGTCCCGGCAACTGCGTCAGCGGCTTCGAGAACAAAGCGAACGCCCGAGAACCAAATCTGGAAACGCTCGTGCCCCACACGTTGCTTCAAAGCCTCCTTGAATGTCGCGATGACGTCCGAGTCATCGGTGCAGCCGTGCGGTGTGGACATACCGGGAGCGCAGTCCTCCATCATGGATGTTCGCGGGATCAGTCGGGAACCAACCAGACGACACGGACATGCGGCCACGCATCGTTGTGCTGTGTCGATCGGATTGGTGTGTTCTTGGGGAATCCATCGAACCGGAAAAGCAGCCAAAGCGTTGGCAAGAAAAGCAGCCAACCTAGCTCCGCTGGGTGGCATCTCAGCCTCCCGGATCGATGAGGGACTTGAATCGTCGACGTTGAAACTGGTCCCCCCCGGTGGTGCGGTCCACAGCGTTTGCGGACACGTTGGTGTGGGGACGTGATTTCTTCACGTCGCGTTCATCAAGTGGGCGAGATTCTATGTTTGCTAGCACGCAAGTCAAACCGATTGCTAGCAAGTTGCGGATGCTTTTTTTTTCGACCCGGACGATCATTCGACTGGGGCAATAATTCCCGGTCGCATGGTCCGAATCTGGCCGTGCCCGTTGTCAAACCTGCCCGCTTTGTGCGAGTTTTCCGGGGCGTGGAAAAAGTGTCGCCCGCGGCGGGGGTGAGTGCCATCTGCCATCGGCAGAGTGTCTGTAAAGTCTTGCTGTGCAGCGGTTTGTGGCGTTTGCCTGGCGATCAAAGTCGAAAACCGGCCGCACCAACGGTGGCGGATCGATGCGGCCCGATCCACGAAAATCTGTCTTCGGTGGCGACAACGCGTCGGGAAATCGAACGGCACGCCGATTAGCACTACGGTATTGGACAGATGTGCTCCTAATCATTTCGGCACCGGTTCAATTCCGCACGATTTAATGCCGGGGGTCCTGCTATACTCCATCTGGCCCGTGTTCGGGTTTCATGGACTTTGACAAATGGACCACATACACTGTTCATGTTGTCACTGCGACGACATCACACCGTTTACTGAGAAGGCTAATGGGGACCAAGCAACTCACCGACCGCCAACGGCGGGTATACGAGTTGATTCGAGAGTTAATTCTCAACCGGGGCTATGGACCAACGGTTCGTGAGATCGGCGAGGCATTTGGCATCAAGAGCCCCAACGGGGTGATGTGTCATTTGCGTGCGCTGGAGCGAAAGGGATTGATCCACCGCAGCCCCAACAAGTCGCGGGCGATCGAATTGACCGAAAAACTCGATCGCCAGAATCACAGTCTTCCGATGGCCGGGATGGTTGCCGCCGGAACGACTGCCTTGGCATTTGAGCAGAGCGACACGATGGATTTCAGCGGGATGTTCTGCCAGAACGACCGTTTTATCCTGCAGGTGTCGGGCGATTCGATGATTGAAGCGCACATCCAAGACGGCGACTTTGTCGTCATTCAAAAGCAGGAATCGGCTGAACCGGGCCAGATGGTGGTGGCGGAGCTTCCCAGCGGAGACTCGACGCTGAAGTTTTGGTTCCCGGAAGAGGGCCGCATTCGGCTGCAACCGGCCAACGCGGAGATGTCGCCGTTGTATGTCGACGACGCCAAGGTTGTCGGCGTCGCCGTGGGCGTCGTGCGGAACGTGCTGTAGGCAGCCGCTGGGGCGCTTGTTCAAGGCGGCCTGTTCGGTGCCGGCCTGTTCGGTGCCGGCTTATTGACCCTCCCTCGCTGCGTTCGACTCCATCGGCAGCAAGTTAAGCCGTCGAATCGTCATTGAGTGAAGTCACCCTCCCATTGGGAGGGTGACGAACGATGTGTCGATCCAATGCCCAATCAGGGAGGATGGCGTCACGCCTCGCAGCGGGCGTGATTCTTTACGCGTGGTTCTCGATGCCACGCGGTTTCGTTATTCGTCGCCGGCGCGCAGGAAGGGCGTCAGGACGGGTTCATAGCGGCAGATCTCGCTGTCGTCGAAGTAGATGCCCAGCTCTCGTTTGGCCGCTTCGGCACCGTCGCTGGCGTGGACCAGGTTCATTTGCCGGCTGCTGCTGAAATCACCGCGAATGGTGCCGGCGGCGGCGTTGAGCCCGCTGGTGGCGCCCAACATGTCGCGAACGACTTTGATGACGTCGAGTCCATCGATCGCCATGGCGACGATCGGGGCCGAGGTGATGAACGCTTCCAGGCTCGGGTAAAACGGTTTATCGACGTGTTCGGCGTAGTGCTTTTTCGCCATTTCCGGCGTCACTTTCAGCATCTTCATTGCAACGATGTTCAAGCCTTTGGCTTCGAATCGCGCGATCAATTGTCCCATCAATCGCCGCTGGACCGCGTCGGGTTTGAGAAGAACGAGGGTGCGTTGCATCAGATCACTCATCAAAAATAAACTCCACTCAAGCCTTTCGGATGTTTGCGGCAGCCGCCTAGGACTTTGTGCGGGGCCGTGTCGAAACGATTTCGGCACGAATTATCAGCTTCTGTCGCGGTTGCGCGAAGCGGGTATTAAGTGCAAGGTTCGGACCTGATAGATTTCAGCGTCCCGACCCGACCGTGGCAACGGCGCGACCGAGGGAATTGATTGTCGGCGTGTCGCGCGCCCGAGCGGGGCATCGATTGGTGCCCGGGCCTGTAGTTGGATCGACATCGGAAGTAAGAATCTCAAAAAGGCGACACGATGACAGAAGCTGAGCAGCATGACGGGGACGAAGCCCAGGGAAACGAGCAGCACGGGCATGCCCATGTGCATTCGCATGGATCGGGTGGATCGCAGAAAAAGCGGATCTATCTGGTGCCGTATCCCAAGTTCATTTTCATGTACCCGACGTTGATCATCTCGACCCTTGCGACGTTGGTGTTGTGGGCTGGCGGTCACTCGATTGCCGATCCGAGCCAGACCGTCCCGGTCGTGATGACAGGGATTTTCCTGTGTGTGATGATGGCCAACTTGTTCATCATCGTCTTTGATTTTCCCAGGGCGACGTCGCTAACGCTGGTGTTTATCGTGACCACGGTCGCGATGGGAGTGTGGATGCTATTTCTCACCCGCCCCGATTTATTGCCTGCGGTGGGGGATTGGATCAAGCGGATCCGTCCGGTCGCCAACACGACGTTTTTTCTGTGCACGACGATCGGTATGACGTTGATGTACATCGCGGTCTTTGTCAGCACCAAATTCAACTATTGGGAATTGTCCAACAACGAACTGCTGCATCACCACGGTTTGCTGAGCGATTTGAAACGCTATCCGGCTCCGAACTTGCGTGTCGACAAAGAGATCAACGACGTGTTTGAATACATGTTGTTGGGGGCGGGGCGATTGATTCTGCACCCGACGACGGAGAAGCGGGCGATCGTGCTGGACAACATTCTGTTCGTCGGAAAGAAAGAAGACCAAATGACGCGAATGCTGGGATCGATCAAGGTCAAGATCGGCGACGACAGCGGTCCCAATTAGTCCAGTTCGTGGTCGGCAAAGTCGTCTTGTCCCGCCGATCGTGCGGTTTCGGACCGTTTGCGAAGCGGGGCGAGCATGCGGTCGAGGGCTTTCAAGGCGACCGGCATCGCCGCGCCGGCGTCTTTCCATTGGTCCCACCAGTTGGCGACGATCTTGCCGACCGACTCGTCGCCGAGCCGCCACAACGCCACAGCGGTCTGGACCGGCAGGGGATCGGCGCGGAACAATTCCAGATTCGCCCCGGCGGTCAACACGACCGGCACGCAGCCGAGATCCCAGGGCAACGTGGTGCGGCGGTGAGTTCCCGAGCCGAAGTCTTCGGGGTGGCTGGGGGTTTCGCCCTGTCCCAGTGTTGCCGCCAAGTGCCGACCGACGGCGACTTGTGTGACCCAGAATGCCAATCGAAAGATCTCGCTCACGGCGGGATCGGCGTCGGTCAACATCGCTTCGATCCAGACGCGGCATTGGCCCGAGTCAAACCCGCCATCGCCGCCGCGGACCGGTTGGACCAACAGACAATCGACGTTCTCGGGCCACCATTTCTCCGGCGGCGCCGACCCCCAGATCTGTCGCGCCGTTTCGATCAACAGGCCCGGACCATAGGTTTGCCAGCGATCTTTCAGGGGACCGGCACGCAGGCCGAGCTGTTGTTCCAGCTTGGGAAAACGTTGTTGGTAAGCGATCCGGCATTGGTCGAGTTGGGTTCCCAGCGCCGCGGCGGTCTGGTCGATTTGAAGTTCGCTGCAGCCGGCGGCGACCAGGGCCGGTGGACAGGACTGCCGGGCGGTCCGCCCGGCGGCAACCGAGGCGAACAGTGCCGACCAGAACGCTCGGACGTCGGCCAGCGCCGAAACCAGCCGGGTGTTGATTTCGCTGGTCGGACCGCTCAGTGCCGATTCGGTCCGCTGGTCGCTGCAGACGCCGCCGGTGGCGACGACGAACGAGGCGTGAATCACGCTCAAATCGACCGCAGGGTGAAATCGGACGTTGGATTTCTTGGCCAAGGCTTTGAAACTCGTGCAGCGATCTAGGGGGTGGAAGACAGTTGGGACTGGATCCATTGTTCCAGCTCGTCAAAATCCACGGGCGGAAGCTCCGACAGATCGGGCCGCAATTTTACCGCGTCGTGCAAGTAAAAGTGCTGGATCTCGGACTGTGATTTCTCGGTGTTCCAGTGCAGCAACACGCGAATGCAGCGTGGCAACGATTTTTCGACGGTGATTTCGTATCCGCACAACAACGGGACTTCCAGCCAACCGAGTTGGCGCGCGGCCAACGCGGGGAATTCCGCCGACAGGTCTTTGGTCACGGTGAAGTAGGCGCTGGCCAGGTCCGCCGTGTCGATCCCGTTTTGGCGAATCATCAGCGCCAGCAACTGTCTCGTTGCGAGCAAGATTTCGTCACGATCATCCGCTTGGACCGTTGTCGCACCGCGGACGCCTCGGCAAGCCAACATACTTTCTGATTCCTTAGGGCAATGGACCAATCGCCGTGGGATCGGCGTGAGCCGCCCGCGGGCGCGTTTTGCTCATCGCCCGATTTCGACGGTGGTCAGAATTGACGGGTTTCCTGACGCCGATTTAGCCGTATAAAGCTTACTCGGAAACGCCTACTATAGGGACCGAACCGCCCGGCCGATAACCGTCTTGACCGGCCCATGACATTCGACCACACCTTTCCATTCGGAAACTGAATATGAGCGACCACCGTTCGCCCTATCAAGAACGAATTATCAAGAATTACTACCAAAACCGGGATTCGATCGGGATCCAAAAGGCTCAAGAAGCGGTCAGCGAGCTGTACCTGAGCCAAGGCAAGAAGCGAGAAACCGTCTGGAAACGGCTGATCAGCCATCTGGAGAAGGCCGGATTGCCGGCCGAGCAGATCGAACATCTGCGGGAAAAAGACGACCCAGCGCTGGTCGCCGAGGCGATCGGAAAGCTCGCCTGAAAATCGTCTACGGCCGCTGAAACGCATCGAAACGGCCGGGGCTGGCGCCATGCCCGAAGTCCTACGGCCAGCGCCCTACGGCTGGCGGCTCACCACTCGTGTTGAGCGTCTCAATCGCTCGACAAGCGCCCAAGCAGACAAGACCCACCGC
>NZ_JBFHKV010000246.1:0-9082 GCF_041595215.1 Stieleria sp.
CCCGAGTGGGCGGCAGCGTTGGTCGAACAGAAAGTCGACACGCCGGTTTTCGCTGTGTTGTCCGACGACTCTGCGGCAGCCCTGTTGCCGATCAAGCTGCAGACGCAGTGTTTGCTATGCCACGGCCCCGAGCAGCAAATCGTTCCCGAGATCAAGCAAAAGCTCGCCCAACTGTACCCCGACGATCGTGCCACCGGGTTCAACGAGGGCGAACTCAGGGGCTGGTTCTGGATCCAGGAATGAGTGCTTCGGGCCGATCGAGTTGAAAGTAGTGTCCGTGGTCGGCGGTCAAAATCAACACCGTCTCGTCCCAGCCGCCGTGTTGCTCGATCCACTGGACCACGGCGGCGAAGGCATCGTCACCGCTGTGGACGGCGCCGATGGAGTTGTCGATGTTGTTGGAGTGGTTCGCCCAGTCGACGTCACCGGATTCGATCATCAACCACCAGCGATCCGAGCGTGCATCGAGGACGTCAAGCGCCGCGAGCGCCATCTCACGCAACTGGACATTTTCGTTGATGTCATCGTCGCTGTACACCTCGGCGGGTTCTGGTGTGGGGTTGCCGAAACTGATCACCGGGTCGTAGTTTCCATCGGCGGTGCGGAACGGCAG
Organism: Stieleria sp.; assembly: GCF_041595215.1. Taxonomy (NCBI): domain Bacteria; kingdom Pseudomonadati; phylum Planctomycetota; class Planctomycetia; order Pirellulales; family Pirellulaceae; genus Stieleria; species Stieleria sp. Next base: position 614 of record NZ_JBFHKV010000246.1, read on the forward strand.
GTGCCCGTCTTGGACGCCGAAGTAGCCGAACAATCGATCGCCGCTGGTTTTGACTTGCCTGACCGCATCGTTCAACACTTCGGTGCCCGTCCTGCCCGGCGTCCGCTGCGCCACGACATACCGACCTCCGTTGGCCACGTCGATGGCGGCCAGATCTTCGTTGGTGATGTATCGATTCCCGGGCACAAAGTTCTTTCCCTGCGCACCATCGGTTTCCTTTTCGGTCCCCCAGCCGCCGCCGATCAGGACGTCGACGCCCGACAATCCGCCGGGATGGTAGCTGGACGGAAGTCCGATCAAGTCGCGCGTCAGGTCTTGATAGTCACTGCGATGCACGTTGCTCGCGTAAGCGCACGCGGGCGTGGCGTGACTGATCGGAACACTGGTGACCACACCGATCGCAACGTTATCTTGTTGCAGCGTTCTGGCGATCGGAAGGACTTCGCGTCCCAGGGGATCCACGTTGATCGCAGCGTTGTAGGTCTTGATGCCCGATGTCATCGAGGTCGCCGACGAGGCGGAGTCGGTGAAGGCGTGCTTGGTCTGCTTGCTGTTGCCGATCGGGTAGTCGGCGTCGGTAATCGGACTCCAGGGAGTCGCACCGCACAGCGCCGGATCGTATCCGCCGGGCACCTTGCCGCCGGGTGAGGTGACGATCTGGTCGTCGACGTTGATGTTCGTCCCATCGTTGTGCGGGCTAGTGACGAAGAATCCGAAGTCGGTCTTCGCGCCGCGGTAGTCTTGAAAGGCGAGTCCCTGGCCGCGGCCGCTGTCGTAGCTGACTTTGCCCTGCTTGGCGATCGCCGCGGCTCGCGTGGTGTCCCAGTCCATGCCGTCAAAGATAAACAAGATGATTCGCTTTTTGCCCGATTCGATCGCTGATTTTTGCAGCCGATAAACATCGGTCTGGTCAAAGTATTCCGCCTCGGGATTCAAGGTTTTTTCGGGAACCTGGCCGTAAAGTTTCTCCAGCGCCGCACGATCGCGATACACACTGTTCTCCCCCGCAACCGATTTCAAATCGATGCCAAACGTGTAGATGGGGATCAGCCGGTTGCTGTGATTCTTCCAGCTCGAATAAACGTCTCCGTTGGGCCCCCAATGGCCCCAGTCGGAACGGTTCGCTCGCACAGCTTCTTCCTGAAGCGTCGCAATCGGGTCGGGGTCTTGAGCGGACGACAGGCCGCTACTGAGGTTGCAGGCGAGCAGGAAAACGAGTGTTGAGCATCGCGTGTTGAAACAGGGAATCTGCATCTCGGGTGAATCTATCGGTGGAAGGAGGCGAGGCGGGGGGCAGGAATCAGCGGGGGCCACTCTAATCAGCGGGAGCCACTCCGCGGAACTTAGTCTGCCAGACCAGTGATTGTGACCCAGATTCGGCCACGCGGGGAGATGCCCAGTCGGACGGACTGGCTGTTGGAGGCCCAAAATGCGGGGCGCTAGCTTTCCAGCCCGCTGCACATTTGCCACCTGAGGCTCCGCAACAACGCGGGCGAACCTCGCTACGCGGCCCGTTTTCGCGGCCCGTTCAGGATTCGGCCGATGATCGTATAGCGAACACCGTACTCGTAGGTCAGCAACAGGAACGCAGAAATCACGATCGTGATTCCGGAAAACTTCACAAACGCGGGCAGCGTCGAATCTCGGACGAACCACTGTGCCAGCAGGACCAGCGGTAGGTGAGCCAGATACAGCCAGTACGACGAATCGGATATGTATCGCATGGGACGGCTCTCTTGAGACATCAGGCGACGACACAGCCCGATCGATCCGAAGATCATCAGCCACGCAAACAGGGCCTGCATCAAGATTGCGGCGAGTGAATTCAGGCTGGGATCTTGCAGTGACGGCACGATTCCGAGCGTTCCGGACACCCAATCCAGACCGATCGGAAAGACAACGATCAGCGCGACCGACAAGCTGATCGCCCACTCGCGTCCGAGGCGATGCTCGGTGTCGTCGATGTCCCAGTACAGCGCCCCGAAGAAAAAGAACACGGCGTAGTAAGCGAGCACGCTGGGAAGCGGAAGCAGTCCAATGGATGGATCCGCGCCGAAGCTGACAGGGTTCATGTACGACAGCGGTAACATCGTTAGCGGAATCAGCCACAGCAGACTGACCGGCGAACACACCAGCCATGCCGGGAGCTTGCGAAGCTTTAACGCATCGGCCAGGGGGGCGTAAATCAAGAACGCCGCGATCAACCAACACAGGAACCACAGAAACCACAAATGCATGAAGACCGGAAACTGAAACAAGAGCGCCTCGATCGTTTCCCAACCGGGACCTGTCGCGGCTCCGCTGCCAGAACCGAGGTAGTCCTGGACACCGAGCTGATTTGCAATCTCGGCGCGACCGGCCTTCAACGTCGGTTCGTCTAGCGGAAGCCCAAACGAGGTCGCGATAAAGTTTGTGGTGCCGAAGTCGGTCTTGAGCAGGGTCTTTGGCGTTTGTCCGTTGGCGTCCGAAGCGTCCGCATCGGCTCCGGCACGCAACAGCAAGGCGGCCTCCTCCGCACGGCCGATGAACGCCGCGCTGTGCAACGCCGTCCCCTGGTCGCTGTTTCGCTGGTCGACATCGGCTCCCATGTCCAGCAGCATTTCAACCATTTCCGTATGACCGAGAAACACAGCGACGGTCAACAGCGACGCGCCATCTTGGCTGACCGCGTCGACGCCCAACTGGTCGTTCTCGATCGCTGCCCGAACGCGGTCGGTCTCACCGGCGACAACCGCTTCCCAGGCGGCCGCGTTCTGCGTTCCTGCCGATGACGGGCGGCTGACGAAGGCACTGACCGCCCACATGCTCGGCACGATGGTCAGGCAGCCAAGGAAAAGCGGTAGGGCGATCCGTTTGAGTCGCTGTTTGATCAATCCGCCGAGTCCTCGTTTGCGCCACAACATCGCCGTAAAAAAACCGCTCAACATAAAAAACAGCGGCATGCGAAACCCGTGGAGCACGGCGAACAGTACGGAGTAGGACTCGCTTGTCTGCGAATCCTTCACGGGCCAGGGAATCGGCGAGAACGAGAGTGCGGCGTGAAGCACGATCCCCAGCAACATCGCGATCGCACGCAGTGCGTCCAGGTCGTGTCGCCGTTTGATCGTCGGCTCAGTCGTTGGCGCCGCGGCTGCACCGGCAGATCCCGAAGTGTCCTCCAGCGGGTCCGTGATCACGGCGGTGTCGAGTGTAGGACTCATGTTGAACTCCTGATGCAGGTGCCGGAAGGATTAAAACGAGCGAACGGATGGATGGGCTTTCTGGCGGTTGCGACAGAAAGGTAGCGAGACACGTTGACTTGAGAGGATCAACGTGGTGACGGATCACAGCGACCCGCTTTAAACCGGTACCGCTAAGTGAAGGCCCGGACGCTGGCGCGAACCGGCTGATGTCAAACGATTATTAGCCGTTTGGCGCGAGCCTACGGGCCCTCCCTAGAGGAAACGACGCTTAACGTAGCGGTATTTGGCTATAAACCGGTGCCCAGCCTCAACCCGGCGACATGCTTCAGAATCGAAGGTTCCTCTGGTGGCCCCTGTCGCCGGCGGTCGGCAATCGAGCCGTTACCGAATCTGTGCGTGTTCGATCTCGGTGAGAACCAACGACGCATTGGCGATGCTGTTGCCGGCGAAGCGTTTTCGCCATGCCTCCGCCGACGGCCGGTCCGATCGCTGGACTCGCCAGTACAGCCAATAGGAGACAACCAATCCGATCACTCCGATGATGAGTGACGGGACTAGTGAATTCGGATGCAGGACGGCATCAAAACCGATCGCAACGGTGACCGGGATCCACATCAACCACCAGGGGAATCCGATCACCGCACCGACTTTCAGATAGATGTTTCTGACGGCTTCCAGTTGGTCGCGGATCTGGTCGACGGGCTCCGAGTAGTCGATTCGATTGATTTTGGTGCAGACCGCTGCTGCCGCGGCGATCACGAGGATCCCGTAGACGTGCAGAATGATTCCACAGATCACTCGATGGGCGACGTCCATGTTGCGGGCCCAGCATTGAGCCCCCAAGACGATGATCAGCACGCCAATGATGATTTGCAAGAGTTGTCCCCGAAACAGTGGACGCAGCGACGTGCCAATGCGATCCATCAGGTCGCGCCGGGTCAACAACAATCGCGCGGCCAATTCCTGGTGATGCAGACTTGCCGTTGATGGCTGGATGGCCGAGGGCGTGTCGGTCTGGCCGGCGACTTCGCCGGCAACCAGGGTGGGGGCGAGCGCGGGGTTGCCCGTCGACGCGATGGTTTGCATGTCCGATTTGATTTGACTGGCATGCTGGTATCGCCGTTGCGGTTCCTTTTCAAGCGTGCGTAGAACCACCTCGTCGAGCCGCACGTCAATCTGGGCCTTCTGTGACGGCGCGGCGAATCGTCCGATCGGAAGCTCGCCGGTCAGCATTTCATAAAAGACAACGCCCAGGGAATAGATGTCGGCCCGATGGTCAACGCCGCGGGCGCCCTCCAGCTGTTCCGGAGCCATGTAGCGCGGCGTGCCCATGATCTGGTGGGTGCCCGTGAGCATCGTCTGTTGGTTTTCGTTGCCCAGTATCCGCGACAAACCGAAGTCGGCGATCTTCACCGAACCGTCCTCGGCCATCAGGATGTTTTCGGGCTTGATGTCGCGGTGGATGACACCCTTGTCGTGAGCATACTGCAGCGCGTCGCAGAGATGCGGCACGATCGCCAAGGCGTGTTCGGGTGACAATTGGCCGGCACGCACGACGTCGCGAAGTGTCGGTCCGTCGACGAACTCCATCATGAAGTAGTGCGTGTCCTGGACGTTTCCGAACTCGAACACCGAGACGATGTTGGGGTGATTGAGTTTCGCCAGCGTGCGAGCTTCGCGGGTGAACCTGAGGGCAAAGTTCGCTTCGTGGGCGAATTCTTCCGGCAGGATTTTCAACGCGACCATGCGATCGAGCCCTTTTTGCCGCGCCTTGTAGACCGCTCCCATTCCTCCCGCACCGAGAAGTTCGATGATCTCCAGGGCGGGAAACCGTTCGGCCAGACGTGCGATGGTGGGTGGCACGAAGGCACCGGCTCGCTTGTCGTCGTCTTTCAGCGCGCCGTTGATCGCGTTGACATGATCGGGAAACCGGTCCAGGTATTCCTGCTTCGTCGGCCCCTCACCACGTCGTCGCCGATAGTCCATTTCCAGGACAACCAGTTCAGCCAACAGCACGTCGCACTCCGCGTCGCGCACGTCTCCTTCCAAGACCGATTCGATGGTCGGCGGATCGCCTGACTGCCATCGTCGTTCAAATTCGGTGCACCGATCGTCAATCCGTTCCAGGGCCGCAATTGGAAGCTTTTTCTGGCGAACATTCATCGTCTTCGAACCATTCCTGCGGACGTGAGTTACAAATCGGGGCCGACAAAGCTCCATGGATCGCCCAAAGCGAACGCACCGGAGTCTATTGGAAAACGCCGGCGGGAGTTTTGTGTTCCAGCTCCCCTCCAATCAAGCAACCGCCGTTTTCCGCCACTGCCCGACAGCAAGATGCAGAAAAAATTTTGCGACACGCATGGCACGAGCGAAAGCAACACGCGATTCAGCAATCGTTGGTGTTTTCGCCTTCAGGCGATACCCGGTCGCTGCGAAGCAGCGACAGTGGGCGGCTGAAGCCCAATGCCGCTAAGTGAAGCGTCGTTTCCTAAGTTGAGGGCCCGTAGGCTCGCGCCAAACGGCTGATATTCGTTTGATATCAGCCGGTTCGCGCCAGCGTCCGGGCCCCCTCAGTGATGTTAACTTAGCGGTATTGGGCTGAAGCCCGCACACCGACACTTTTGCCGGTGCCATTTCCGGTAATCAGAGAGAGACGGGAGGTGATTTGCCCCGGCCTTCGGCGCGGGGGAGCCGCCGGTCGTCGAGGTTCGTCCCGGTGGGGTGCGACCCAACAAAAACACCCTCGAAAACAGAGTGTTTTCGAGGGTGTGATGGTCACAGCGGAGGACACGGGACTCGAACCCGCAACCGCTTGCGCGGCAACTGATTTCGAATCAGTCTGCTTGCCAATTCGCTTATCCTCCTCAAGAACGGCTTCGTCGTCGAAACGGCCTGCCGTCCACGACAGAAGTGTAAATCACACTTCGGGTTCGGGGCAAGTGGCGTAAGCACTAGTGGGTGTGGTAGACCTTGAACCCGAATTCCTTGAACCACTTTTCCCATTTGACGGCTTCGGCGTGGGATTTGACGGGCAGCGTGCGTTCTTTGACGCAGCGGTATTTGACGTCCAGATGGCCGTTGTGCTGTTCTTCCTTGACTTCACAACCCAATTTTTTCAACGTTCCGGCAATCGCGGTCGCTTTTTTGGCATCGTGGATGTGTTTCGCTTTCCATTCCTTGCACTGGAAATGGACGACTTCGGCCGCCGACGCTTGGGTGTTGGCGGAAAAGCAGGTGGCGACGACAAGGAACAAGGTGAAGGCGAGAAAACGACTCATGGGGGACTCGGATTCGATCGGTGGCGGGAGAGAAACGCGTCGTGGTCCGGCGTCACGACGACGCCGGCGACAACAAAACGTCTGATAACCAACCGCCGCGGTCCGGGTCAAGACAGCTCCCAGACGCTGGCCTTGTCAAAACCGGCGCTGGCCTTGTCAAAACCGGCGCTCGCCTTGTCAAAACCGGCCATCGGTTCGACAATTCGGCCCCAGGCCCGGAATTCCGGTCGTTTTCCGCGGCAGTTTTCAACCCAATCAGCAGTCAAGATGAATCAGAACCCAGACGGCGGCAACGGAAATGGCACTCCCGACGATGGTGACACCACCGACCCGAGAGTGGCACGCCGCGAAAAACTGCGACAAATTGAAGCGCTGGGGATCGATCCTTACGGCTCGCGTTTCGACGACCGAACGCTGATCGGCGATTGCCGCAAACGCATCCCGGAAATCAAGTTTCAAACCAAAGACGGCCAACTTCTGGAACTGCCGGACGTCGAATCCGAAGACGTCGATTACCGCCAGTGGAAATCGGACAACGGCCCCGGCGAAGAAATCGGTCCCACCGTTCGCGTCGCCGGCCGCATCATGTTGGCCCGGCCGACCGGCAAGCTGATCTTTTTGAACATCAAGGATTGGACCGGATCGATCCAGATCTTCATCGGCAAGAAACAAGTCGGCGAAGACGATTTCGCGCTCGCCAAGTTGTTCGATCTGGGGGACCTGATTGCCGCCGAAGGACGGTTGGGACGCACCAACACCGGTGAACTGACCGTGTTTGCCGAGAAGCTGACGTTCCAGACCAAGATGCTGGAACCGCCGCCGGAAAAGCACGCCGGGCTGACCAACGTCGATCTGAAGCAGCGGATGCGGTACGCCGACCTGGCGTTCAACGACGGCACGATGGAAACGTTCTTGGACCGCACGCGAATCGTCAAATCGATCCGCGCCACGCTCGATGCGGATGGCTTTTGCGAGGTCGAAGGCCCCACGCTTCATACCGTGGCCGGCGGCGCCGCGGCGCGCCCCTTCGAAACGCACCACAATGCCCTCGACATGGGGCTGACCCTGCGGATCGCACTCGAGCTGCACCTGAAACGGCTGATGGTCGGCGGCATGGAACGGGTCTACGAACTCGGGCGTGTCTATCGCAACGAAGGACTGAGCCCGCGGCACAACCCCGAATTCACGATGTTGGAGGTCTATCAGGCCTACGGGGACTACGTGTCGATGATGGATCTGACCGAGCGCGTGATCTGTAACGCCATCGAAGTGATCGGTGGCGGATACCAACGCGAATACGCGGGCAAGACGATCGATTTCACGCCGCCGTTCAAACGGGCCACCTATGCCGAGTTGTTCAAAGAGGCGACCGGAATCGACGAGACCGATGACAAGGCGGTGATCGAGTATGCCAAAAAGCTAGGCTTGGACACCGAACACAAGCACCTGGACGTCGTCCGCAACGAGATCTTTGAAGAGAAAGTCGAAGACACGCTGGAAGGGCCGATTTTTGTGATCGACTATCCGGCCAGTATCTGTCCGCTGACGAAACGAAAGCGGGACAACCCCGAGATCGCCGAACGGTTCGAGCTGTTCATCAGTGGAATGGAACTGGCCAACGCCTACACCGAACTGAACGATCCCGATCTGCAGCAAAAGCTGTTCGAGACGCAATTGGAAGGGCAGGACGATGAAGAGTCGATGGCCAAGATGGACCACGATTTCATCCGCGCGTTGCGTCACGCGATGCCGCCGGCAGGAGGACTGGGAATCGGAATCGATCGCCTGGTGATGATCTTGACCGGACAGAAATCGATTCGCGATGTGATCCTGTTCCCGGTTTTGCGGCCGACGGAAAATGGTTGATGGAGCAATGTTGGTGTGCAGGCTTTCGCCGTTCGTTTCGCTGCTTCGCAGCGAGTGGGATGCGCCTGAAGGCTGGACACCAACCTGCGCTGGTGTGCAGGCTTTAGCCGCCCGTCTTGCTGCTTCGCAGCGCGTGGGGATGC
>NZ_JBFHKV010000247.1:0-9074 GCF_041595215.1 Stieleria sp.
CCATCACGACGATGTTACGGCGTCGGCGCCGAGAAAGAAAATAAAATTCTCAACGAGTCCCTCGAGCGGTCAGAACCCTTCCCCGGAGCATCATTCTGCCACCCATGATTCTGCCAAACGCTTGCCTGAATCACGCGGCACGTTAGGATAGGGTGAACCGAGGAGGTGATTTTGTGTCACTTCCGACGCATCGATACTCGCCGGCGAGTCGCAGAGTTTGCGGTCCGTCGCGGGCACCGACCAGTCAGGGGGGCGACTTGGATTCGACCGGATGATTGGAAGCGTATGGTCGCGTGTCGTGGTTGATCAGTTGGCCACGTAAAAAGCTGATCACAATTTTTAATTGCAGATGAAAATCTCCAATTGGCTGCCTAATTACAGGCTGCCCGGACTGATGGGGGCTGCCAGAGTCGCCTGAAAGTCCGTCACAATTCTGGATCGCCCGCCGTCCTGCTCGAGACGCGGCGGGTTAAACAAGATTCGAGCTAGCGAGCCACGTAGTTTGTCCAGCAACGCCGTGGTAAGCGAAGCGAGTTTCGGCTCATAACCGCAGGACTACACACGTAGACGCCGTCGTGGACGCATCGCGGGACGAGGGTTCAATTCCCTCCGCCTCCATCACAAGCCGATTTGCGAGAGATCGCAAATCGGCTTTTTTTCGTCGATTCGATGCTGCTGGCCCAATCTTCCGCGACTTTGAGATACGCGGTTTTGGGTTGCCGCGCGTTGAGGTTATGAACCAAGTTGCAACCACGACGGACGGAGGATCATCACCAATCCGAGCACCAGAATGACGGCCCCGCTGAGCAGTTTCAGCCACCTCCCCTCGCGCTCTTGCAGTTTGCGGTGCGAAAGCGTCACGACGACCACCGCGACCAACAGCGTATCGTCCAGCATGTAGGCCAGGATATACAGCGATAGAAACGCGTAGTTCTTCCAGGCGGGGTAGTCCTGGATCGTCAGCACTTGAGTGTACAGAGCCGGCAGCCCGGCCGTGCACAACAGTTCGATCATGTTGACGATCACCGCCAAAACCACCGCGCCGGTCAAGGCCACCGTCAAATACTTGGCGCTGACGATCTCGCGGACGCGTCGGTACAACCCCGGTTTGCTCGATTCGGGAATCGAAAACGAAAGACCTTTTTTGAACGCAAAAAAGTCTTTGACGTTGATCACGCCGATGAACAGTGCCAGGAATCCCAACGCAAGTTGCACCGGTCTGGCGATTCCGATCAGCAGGAAAATGTTCAGCCAGGCCGCCATGAACGCGAAGTAGGCCAGCCCGCTGATGAAGACGAACGTCCCCGCGATCAGCAGGATCTTGCGGCGGTCTTTGATGTTGACCAACACCGATAGTAAAAAGACCAACACCCACATGGCGCAGGGGTTGAATCCGTCCACCAGCCCGATCGCCAAAGTGAACACGGGCATGCCTAACTTCGAAGCGCTGACCGGACCCAGCATCGGAACATCGATCGTATCGCTCGTGACCACTTCTATCGGCGTTTCGCTTTCACCGGACTGCGACGGCGTGGCTTCCTCGGGAAGCTCCAACAAATCCATCGGGATCTCGACGGCGTTATCCTCCTGCTGCGTCGCTTGAGCAACCAGCAACGCCGTCGGCAAGACAGTGGCGTAGGCTTCCAGCTTGCGATCGGTGCCACCGCCAAGTTGGAAGCTGGCGCCACTTGGTCGCCGACGGCTCAAGGGTTCTGGCCGTTCCATCCCGGACACCTCCCTGATCAATTGCTCCAGTTGGGCGCCCGTGCTTTCGTCGCCCTGGTAACCGATCAAGATGCGTCTGGCAAAGTCAATCGTCGGCAACCCCGGCGGGCTGCCGGCTTTGCGACACAGCGTTTCCCACTCTGTCCTGGCCGTCGCGGATCGATCGACATCATGGATCACGAAACGAATCGCCGGCCACCGTTGTTGCAGGGTTGGCAGAAACGCTTTTAGTTTGCCGCACTTGGGGCAGGTCGTCCGAGTGTAGAGGTTGGCGGTGAAAAGCTGTTCGATCTCCGGGCCGGTTCGCCTGGCATCGTCGAATCCAAAATACATCCGGTCGCAGGCGTAAAATGCCGGCAGCAACGGTTTCTCTCGGCCCGCTTGTTTGGACAGTTCGTACAGGCGAATCAGTTGTGTTTTGTCATGCAGCACATCATGAAGACGAATGTCCAGCCCGTTGATTCGCTGCTTCAATTGATCGCAATACTCCTGAACCGCATCGGCGGATTCGCGATCGCTGCGGACAAACACATCGAGGCGAATTTGATACGTTGCTTGGTCGGGCGGAGGGTCGTCGGCGCGTATCCAGGTCAGCGATGCGGACGACCAGAACAGACAGCTCAGTAGCGCAATTCGGAAAGCCATGGTTGATCGGCCCATGATGCGTGTTGGAAATCGGTAGCCCCTCTCCACACACACTCTCGGTGCACGACGCATACCAATGGCGTGCTTCCAATCGTCACAGGCTCAGGCTGACTCTTCAGCTTTGGCGCGAAGGTTGGCGACGGAGTAACGTCGCGTCGGTTTGGAATACAGCGTTCGCTGCGCGTACTCGTCGTCGGGCTGTTTGCAACGCTGAATGAACTCTACAAACTGTTCGACAAACAGGTCGACCTGCTTCCAATTGGTGAACTCATAATCAAAACGCGTGTCGGTCGGACCGCCCCCTTTCTTAACGACCAACTGCACCAGTTTGCGTTTCAGCCAGTTGTACTTGGAATAGGTCAACGCGCCGGCGAAATGTGTCGTCAACAAGGGGTTCCAATCCGTCTCGTGCAAATAGGCTTCGGTGATCTTTCGAATCTCATCCTGTTCACTTTCGTCGTTGCTGAGGATGCCCAGGCTGACCGAAAAAAACGCCGAAGGCATTTCGTGCAAGATGTCACGAAACTGTTTGAGATACTCCGCCAGGCGGACGTCGTAGTGGGAGTAGTGAATCGGGGAGCCGACGATGACCGCGTCGTAGGCATCCAGCGCGATCGGCCGATTGGGTCCGACAGCAATGTTGTGCCGGTCCGATGCAATGCCTTGCGCGGCTAATCGTTCGGAGATGCGACAGGCGATTTTTTCGGTTTGGCCTTCGTCAGTCGCAAAAAGAATCAAAGTCCGCATTCAACCTGTCCTTGCCGGAGCGTTGAGACGTTAAAGCATCGCGGTGAGCGTTCCAGCCACCGTTTTTGCGAAGATCAACAGCGACATGATGGCGATCACGATCACCGAAATCCAAAAAACCTTTTCGTGCGGAGAGTCCTTCCAATCGATTCGACTCATCGTTCTGCCTTGGGTTTTGAAGACCAGCGTGCTCGGTTCCACGCTTTTCGAACGCTTTGACACGACGCTAGGAATTTGCAGAATGCATCTTCTGTGCCAAGTCCGCCGTGTCGCGATTGACCGTCACATCGTGCAACATTGTCGCGCGTTTGTCGCGGATTGGCCATTTTCGCACACTCCGTCCACGAGACCGTTCGATTGCTTTGGATCCTGATTGTCGCGCAGTTTCTGCTCGCCGCGGTGCTCGTTTTGTCGGCCCGCTGGTCGCCGCTGCCCGTCGTGGCGTTGATGATCGCCGCGCCGGGGATCGGCTTGGCGGTTTGGGCGTGGGCGAAAGTGGGTTGGCGGAAGATTCGGATCCACCCGGCGGCGACCGAGCAGACAGAGTTGCTCACTGACGGGCCGTACGCGATCGTGCGTCACCCGATGTACGCGGGATTGCTGTGGTTTACCGCTGCGTTGCTGTTGACCCCGCTGGTGTGGTGGCGGGTGGTCAGTTGGGTCGCACTGCTCGTCGTCCTGTACGCCAAATCTGCGCACGAGGAGCAATCGATGCGCGAGCGGTTTGACGGCTACCAGGCGTACCAGAACAGGGTGGGGCGTCTGTTTCCGGTGCGCCGGTAACTGGATGAACCATTCTTGGTCGCGACGCCTGGCGTGATCGCCGCCGCGGTTAGCGTCCGATCAGCGGTGGTGTCGCGCCCAACGGCACGAAGTCTGCTGGTGTATAATCAAGCCGACCCGACGGTGTTTTCTGGTGACGATCCTAGGACCACGGAACTGCAGGCGGTGTGTCATGGATAATGCGGAGTCTCCATCCTCAAATTCGTCCGTTTCGTCCGTCGACGATCCTGCCGAGCGGCGACGCGTCGGGTTGGACGAAAACAGGCGGATCGCAAATCATCTCGGCGAGATCGCCAGTTTGCTGGAATCGCAACACGCCAGCGAATTTCGTGTGTCGGCCTACCGCAAGGCGGCCGGCACGTTGTTGAACCTTCAAACCCCCGTGCGATGGATTGACCAGAAGCATGGGATCGAGGGCTTGATTCGAATCGAGACGGTCGGGCAATCGATCGCGAGTCTGATCGACCAGTATCTGAGAACCGGTCGAGTCCCGCTGCTGGATCGGTTGCGTGGTGAGGCGACCGCGGAAAGGATCTTTACGACGTTGCCCACGATCGGTCCCGAACTGGCCCATCGAATCTATGACGCGCTGCACGTGGAAACACTTCCCGAGCTGTACAGCGCGGCGATCCACGGCAAACTCGGTCAGGTCCCCGGGATTGGTCGGAAACGGGCCGCCGCGATTCAAGAGGTGCTGGCTGAACGGTTGCGGCGAAACCCCAGTCCGATGACGCCCTTGTATCCGCAGACAGATCGTTCGATTCCGGTTGCCGAGATCTTGGACGTCGATGCCGAGTACCGTCGCAAGGCAGAAGAAGACAAACTGCCCAAGGTCGCGCCCACGAAATTCAATCCCGGCGGGGTTGCCTGGTTGCCGATCTTGCACACCCAGCGTGACGACCGCCACTACACCGCCTTGTATTCCAACTCGGCACGCGCGCACGAATTGAATACGACGAAGGATTGGGTGGTGATCTACCGTGACGATGACCAACAGCACGGCCGCTGGACGGTGATCACGTCCCAGTTCGGGAAACTACACGGATGCCGAATCATTCGAGGCCGCGAAGACGAATGCCGCGACATCTATCTGAGGTCCCAGCAACGAAACCAGTAGCGTCCAAAGCCGTACTTCAGTGGTTAATAATAAGGCACGAAGGGCGTCGGCACGTAGATCTCCACTTCGTAATGCTGTTGCAAGAACGTGACCAGATCCGCCAATTGCGTCACCGTCATTTCGTCATTGTACGACCGCATCTTGGAAACCTCGCCCTCTTGGATCTCGTCGGATTTGTAACCGAGTGCGAAGCGGTGGGACGGGTTGATGATGGACGTCACGAGGTCTCCGTAGGTCACCACGTATCCCTTTTTGCCACCCAGCGCGACCCTCGTCACGTCTTCGGACACGCTGGCGTCCAACTCCACTCCGTCCACCGTGTGACACGCGTTGCACTGCAACGCCACAAACGTTGCCTTACCACGTTCGGCGTCGCCTTCGGGCAACGTGAACCCCCAGCCGGACTTTGGATTCGGCGTGCATCCAACTAGCGCCGACAAAAAAAGCACGCCCAACGCAGTTTTGAATGACTTGATCATCGATCGATTTCGATTGGGGAAAGACCTCGAACCGTAACAGACCAAGCACAATCGCAAGCGTTGTGCCAACCGTGATGTCGTGCTTTCTGACCCGGCGTTTGGCCGGTGACGCACACTTCGCGAAATGGTGTGCGTTACCGCTCAGAATGCTTTGGCCAGATCGGTCAAAGCGATGGACGGAAAATGAGTGGGACCCGACGTTCGTTTTCCGTTGGTTACTAAATGACCAACGTCATGCCCAGCACCAGACTATCTTGCACCACATCCCGATCGCTAACGGTTGTGATGTCGATCAGCGGGGCAAAGCCCGAACTGCGGACGTATTCAGCCGACACGCTGCAATAGCCGTTCAGGTGGCGGAAATAGCCGATCACCAACTGGCGATTGAATTCAAATTCTGAGCCATCGGAGCCCTGGTCACCCGCACTCCAGCTGACACTGACGTACTGCGGGCAGGTGTCCCGATCGATCCAATAGGCGGCTTCGGTTCGATAGGCGCTGACCAATGTTCCGGTGACCGGCCAGGGATGGGTGGTCGAAACAAATTCTCCCGCCAAGGACAATCGGCCCTTGTCGATACGGCCGTTGACGTTCCATCCGCTGTTGTAATCGGACCCGAATTGGTTCGCATCCAAATGCTCGGCAGTGAAACCGTCATAGATGGTTCCGAGTAGGAATCCGACGCCCAGTTGGACCGAGTGTGTGGAGGAGTCTCCGGTATGCCAAGTCGCGTTGGCCGCCAGGTTGTTCAGTTTGCCGCGTTCGGGGGAATCATTCAGACGGATTCCGCGGCCACCGTTGATTGCCGCCGCGGTCAGGTCCCAGCGTTGATCGTGGTATCCGATGCCGACGCCTTCTGCCAACGCGGCGAAATAGTGCCAAGTGACGGCCTGGGTGAACGGGCTGAGCGTGCTGAAATCGCCGAAGCCGACGTTTTTCTTGCCGAGATAGAAGTAGAACGGCGAAACGTCCAGATCACCGATCAAAGCATACGCCTGTCTGACTTGCAGACTGCCCTGTTTGAAATCACCGAAGCTGAAGACATCGGAAAACAACAGTTCGCCGTGGACACTGACCGTGGGCGCAACATAGGCGGTCGCGTGCGCGTTGGCTTGCAGCATCCGCGCATCGGTGGCTGTTTTGCCGCTGAAATCCGTCGGAAATCGGCCCAGGTAAGGAAACTTGTTTTCTGTGTTGGTCGTCGCCGCCAGAAACGAAAGTCGTGCCTGGCCACCGACGACCACGGCGGGCGACGTCGATCCGAATTGCCTGCGGTGATGCAGCAGATGCCGTTCTTTGTCCGTCTGTCGGTTCTGGAAATCGAGCATCTGCTGGGTCAATCTGCCGTTGAGCCGCAACCAGTGCCGGGACGCGGATGGCTCTGCGGTCGACCATCGCTGGCTGACCGGTGCGCTGACCGGTGCGATGGCCGGTGCGATGGCCGGTGCGATGGCCGTCACCGGATCCAACTCGACGTCCGCCTCCCAGTCCGCTGGTTCTGCACCACCGTGCGTAGGAGCGGGCTGCGCGATCGCACACGTCGCGGTCAAAAACCACCCGGTCAAAAACGAGACCGCGATCCACAACAGCATGAAACGACCGGTGGTGGCAGCGCCGCAAGAGCGGGGCAGTCTTTTCACCTCGCTGTCGGCTGGTTGATGACGGCCGAACGATCCGTGTCGATTCCCCATTGGCTTATCCGCTATAAAAAGGCGTGTCCATTTTCGGCTCGATCGCAATGACGCCGTCAATGGCATGCGTGCCCGGCGCGTATCGACTGAATCGGTTATGACGACTTTGCAGGTTAGGATACTTTTCCGGGCGGCAGCATTTCTCAATCAAAACGCGGCCTTTGACACAGACTATGAACGCATCAAAGGTCCAAGCCGGTAAAACCAGCGTGTTTCACGCCGTCGATATCGCCAAGATCTATCAGATGGGCGAAGTGCAAGTGCACGCGCTGCGCGGGGTCAGCCTTGAGCTTTACGAAGGCGAACTCGTCGTGCTGCTGGGGGCGTCGGGCAGCGGAAAGTCGACGCTGCTGAATATCCTGGGCGGTTTGGACTCGCCCACGTCAGGAACGGTTCATTACCTGGATCACGAACTGACCGCCAGTGATGCCTCCGAGCTGACGCGTTATCGCCGCGACAACGTCGGTTTTGTGTTTCAGTTTTACAACCTGATTCCCAGTTTGACGGCTCGTGAAAACGTTGAATTGATCACCGAGATCGCCACGTCGCCGATGGACGCAATGGATGCGTTGGATCTGGTGGGGTTAAAGCCCCGCGCCGACCACTTTCCCGCTCAGCTTTCCGGGGGAGAACAGCAGCGCGTCGCGATTGCTCGGGCGATCGCAAAGAATCCGAACGTGTTGCTGTGTGACGAACCGACCGGCGCGTTGGACGTGCAGACGGGGATCGTGGTGTTGCAAGCGATCGGGCAGATCAATCGACAGTTGGGGACCACCACCGCGGTCATCACACACAACGCGGAGATCGCCAAAATGGCCGACCGGGTGATCCTGTTGTCCGACGGTCACATCGCCGGCATCGAAACCAACTCGACCAAGGTCGCGGCGCAGGACCTGAGGTGGTGAGCGATGCGAAAGCTGGACCGCAAGCTGCTCCGAGACCTGTATCAATTGCGTGGGCAAGCGGCGGCGATCGTGTTGGTCATTGCCGCCGGCGTCGCCACCTTCGTGATGTCGATGTGCGCCTATCGTTCGTTGACGGCGACCAAGGACGCTTTCTACCGCGACTATCGGTTTGCGGACGTCTTTACCTCGACACACCGGGCGCCCGACGCGCTGTTGCCGCGACTGCGCGACATCGAGGGAGTCGCGGCCATTGAAACCCGCTTGGTCTACGACGTCCTGTTGGATGTGGTCGGCATGTCCGAGCCGGCCACCGCTCGATTGATCAGCGTGCCCGACCGCGGCCAAAGCGAGTTGAATCAAGTCTACATCCGCCGTGGTCGCATGATCGAGCCGTTGCAAAGTGGCGAAGTCGTGGTTTCGGAGGTGTTTGCCGCGGCGCACGGATTTGTGCCCGGTGACCAGGTGCGTGCGATCATCAATGGCAAGACCCAATCGATGAAGATCGTCGGGATCGCGTTGTCGCCGGAATACGTCATCCAAGTTCAACCGGGCAGCGTTTTGCCGGACGACAAACGGTTCGGCATTTTCTGGATCGGCCGCCGGGACTTGGAAGCCGCCTTCGACATGACCGGCGCCTTCAACAGCGTTACCGTCCGTTTGGCACTCGGTCACGAGACGGCGCGCGTGATCGATGAACTGGATCGCTTGCTCAAACCCTATGGCAGCGTCGGCGCGTACGACCGCGACGAGCAATTGTCGCACCGGTATTTGTCCGACGAATTGTCACAGCTTCGCGGCATGGCGGTGATGGCACCGGCGATCTTTTTGGGCGTTGCCGCGTTTCTGCTCAACATCGCAGTCTCCCGAATCATCACCCAGCAACGCGAACAAATCGCCGCGCTCAAGGCCTTCGGATATTCCGATTTCGAAGTCGGCGCCCATTACCTGAACCTGGTGTTCGTTATCAGCGTGGGCGGTAGCA
>NZ_JBFHKV010000248.1:0-9059 GCF_041595215.1 Stieleria sp.
CAGAACGCGGTCCTCCAACAGGAAGAAGTCGAAAACGCGTGGGGGGTGATTCGCCGACAAGGTTGAAGATCCAGTAAAGTGTGAGCAGAGCTGGCGAAAAACGACGCCACTGCCCCCGTGTCCGTCGTCTTCACCTCCCAATACCTAAGCCACAAAAGGATGGCGGAGATTCGCCTCATCCACGGGACGTACCAATGCGGGGCAACGGCCAGGCAATCTCGCGCTGACTGAACGGACCAATCCGCCTGTGACGGTTATGACCGCTGCCGCTGGGAATCGATTTGGCGGCCCCACCGCAAAAGGCAGAGCAGCGGGTGCGCCGCTTCCTCGCCACAAAGAACGGTCAAGCAGACGGCATTTGAGCCGGTTATGATGCGTGGCACCAACTCGACAACGCCGTGGTGCGACTTCGAAAACGCCGCGTTGCGTTGAACCCTTTCGATTGACCAGCAGGCCCCCACGACCTCCATCTCCATGAAATACGTTCTCTGTTTTTGCTCGCTGATCCTTGCGATCACCGTCCAGGCCGCCGATCGGCCGAATATTGTGTTTATCCTCGCCGACGACATGGGCTATGGCGACGTCCAAGCCCTCAACCCAGATTCCAAGATCGCCACACCGAATCTGAATCGACTGGCCGCCGAGGGCATGACGTTTTCTGACGCACACTCCCCCTCCGCGGTTTGCACGCCGACTCGCTACGCCACGTTGACCGGACGTTATTGTTGGCGGAGCAAATTAAAACGAGGGGTGCTCAACGGATACGGAACGCCCTTGATCGAAACGGACCGACCGACGGTTGCGTCGCACCTCAAACAGCACGGGTACCATACGGCGGTCATCGGCAAATGGCACCTCGGCCTCGGGTTTCAAAAAGACGCCGAAGGCCAATGGGATTGGACCAAACCGCTCAGCTATTCACCAGTCGATGCCGGCTTCGATCGTTCACTGGTCATCCCCGCCTCGCTCGATTTCCCTCCCTATGTTTACGTCGACGGCCATCGGATCACCGGCAAACCCGATCGGATCCAACCGGCCAAAGGATTTCCAGCGTATCTGCGAAAAGGCGAACTGGGTTCAGATTTTTCGATTCCAGATTGTTTGGATGAATTGACCGCGCAGGCTTCCCAGCACATTCGCTCGCGGGCCGACCAAGACCAACCGTTCTTCCTGTATTTTCCGCTCACCGCTCCGCACAAACCCGTTTGGCCACACGGTCGATTCGCCGGGACGACCAAGCTCGGCCCGTATGGGGATTTCGTGTCGCAGGTTGATTGGACGGTCGGTCAAGTCTTGCAGGCGATCGACGAATCCGGTCTCGCCGAAAACACGTTGGTGATCTACACCAGTGACAACGGCTCGTTCATGCGACGCCAGAGCGACGCCGACCAGCCGGGTCATGTCAGCGATGAGACGATCCAGGCGTACTACGAAGGCAACCACAAAGCCAATGGCCCCTGGCGCGGCACCAAAGCAGACATCTGGGAAGGTGGTCACCGCGTCCCGTTTTTTGCCCGCTGGACGGGCACGATCCAACCGGGGTCTCGCAGCGATCAACCGATCTGTCACGTGGACTTGTTTGCGACCGCGGCGGAGTTGGCCGGGACCAAGCTGCCGCCGGCTGAACAGGCCGCGCCGGACAGCTTCAGCATCGTGCCGTTGCTACGAGGAAACGACGAGCAGTTTCGACGCGCGCCCGTCGTGAATCATTCCGCAAATGGAACGTTCGCGATCCGCGATGGAAAGTGGAAGCTGGTTTTCAGTGACGGTTCAGGCGGACGTGAAAGGCCCTTGGGTCGCCCCTTCGGCACGCCTTGGCAGCTGTACGATCTGGACAACGATCCGACCGAGTCGATGGATCTGGCGGAGACGAATCGAGAGGTGGTTGAAGAACTCGGGGCGGAGTTGTTCCGGTTCTTAGCCAACGAGAAGAGCCGCTGAGGCAAGCGAGCCACGCTTCCAACACATTTCAGAGTCACCCTCCCTCTGGGCATCGGTATCTACACAAGTCACTTATTGCCCAAAGGGCATGCATATCCCTAGCCTGGGGCAAGCAAACCGAGCATTTGCGAGGGTTGCGCCGCCCCAGGGACCTGATGGCCACGAGGTTCAATTTGGCCAACGGCCATGCACAACCTTCGCAGTTGCCGAGGCAAGTGTGTATGGCCGTTGGCCAATCCCTCTCGTTCTCGTTTGCGGACCTTGGGCGGTGCCCAAGGCTATGGATGTAAACGGCCGTTGGCCGAAACCATCCACTTAAAACCGATCTGATACACGAAATCTGACATGCAAAAGATGTGTAGATACCAATGCCCTCCGGGAGGGTTTCTCAAGCTGTCTAAACGCTGACGCCCTCTGCCAGGCCGAACGCCCGATTTCTTCCACACCCTCCACACCCTCCAAGACGTCCGCCATGGAAACGATCGCACCGCTGCTGGCTTTCACACCGATTCTGGTTGTTGCCGTTCTGCTGGTCGCGTTGCGGATGCCGGCGTCCCGGGCGATGCCGATCGCGTACGTCAGCGTGGTGGTGTTGGCGTACTTTGTATGGCAACTGGACACGGCAACGATCGCCGCGGCGTCGGTCAATGGATTGGTCGTCACGGCTCAGTTGTTGTTCATCATTTTCGGTGCCATCCTGCTGCTCAACACGCTCAGCGAAAGCGGGGCGCTGGCGGTGATTCGGCGGGGATTCACGGACATCACCCCGGATCGCCGTGTTCAGGTCATCTTGATTGCCTGGTTGTTCGGATCGTTCATCGAAGGCAGCGCGGGATTCGGAACTCCCGCGGCCGTGTGTGTACCGCTGTTGGTGGGACTGGGGTTCCCGGCCAAGTCGGCGGTGGTCAGCGGCATGTTGATCCAGTGCACGCCGGTGTCGTTTGGTGCGGTGGGTACTCCGATCTTGATCGGCGTCAAAAACGGACTCAGCGGCAGCGAGACGGTCGTCGCCTATGCCCGGAACCGGCTCGGTGCCGGCGACGACATCTGGTCCACCTTGCTGCCGTTGGTCGGCGGCCGCGTTGCCTTTGTTCATCTGCTTTGCGGGCTGCTGATCCCGTTATTCGTCGTTGCGGTGATGACACGTTTTTTTGGGGTCAACCGCTCCTGGCGCGAAGGGTTGCGGATCTGGCCCTTCGCGTTGTTTGCGTCGCTGTCGATGACCATTCCTTCGACGATCATTGCCAACACGCTGGGTCCCGAGTTTCCATCGTTGATCGGCGCTCTGGTCGGGTTGGCGTTGACGGTGCCGCTGGCGCGACGGGGTTGGTTGTTGCCTTCCGAACCGGCCTGGGACTTTGCCGACGCCTCGCACTGGCCGGCCGATTGGAACGGCAACGTCGACATCCGCCTGAAGGACGCCGATCACCGCCTGTCCATCGTGCGATCGTGGGCGCCGTACTTGATGATTGCCGTGTTGTTGGTGTTGACGCGGTTGCCCTCGCTTGAGATCGGCCAGTGGCTCAAGTCGATCACGATTCCGACCGACGCCGCGTTGACAGAAAATTTGTTCGGGTCCGACATCAGCGTCAAACCGGTTGCGCCGCTGTATCTGCCCGGCGCACTGTTCGTGTTGGTTTGTTTGCTGACGATTCCGTTGCACCGCATGTCCAAGCGGGCGGTCATCGAAGCGACAACGCGTTCGATGCGGATGGTCGTGTCGGCATCGCTGGCATTGCTGTTTGCGGTACCGATGGTTCAGCTGTTTATCAACAGCACGGGTGGTGAAGCGGGGTTTGATTCGATGCCCAAGGTCCTCGCCGGCGGAGTCTCTTCGTTGGTCGGCGGTGCCTGGCCGTTGCTGTCACCGTTGGTAGGAGGACTCGGCGCGTTCGTCGCCGGCAGCAACACGATCAGCAACATGATGTTTTCTCTGTTCCAATTTCAGGTCGGCCAAAACATCGGTGCCGATCCGATTTGGATCGTCGCGTTGCAAGCGGTCGGCGGAGCGGCGGGCAACACGATTTGTGTGCACAACGTCGTCGCGGCCTGTGCCGTTGTGGGACTGGTCGGCCGTGAAGGCGACATCATTCGCATCACCGCGATGGTGTTTCTGTACTACGTGGTCGTCGCGGGAATCATCGGCATCATCGTCGCGTAAGCCGCGTTGCACCACGCTGGCAGCGAAGCTTACGCCTCGACGGCGCGTACAAATTCTCGATAGCAACCGCCGGTGAAGGCGGCATCTTTGGGAATGAACAGATACAGGTCGCGATCGACCACGACGATCAACCCCTTGCGCGTTCGGATCGGTCGAGTTTGGGGCAACGGTGTGGTGAAATTTCCGTTCGGACCGGCCCATTGAAGCAATCCATCGCTGACGCGGACCGAAAGTCCGGCACCCTCGACGATGCCGAGTGTGGCGAGTTGTTGTCTCGACGTCTTGCGTACACCGACAATCAATCCCAGATAGACGATCGTCGCAAGCCCCATGACGGCAAGCTGACGCAGCACCATGGGAACCTGAAATCCACCGGTCGCGGCTGACGGGCCCAGTGGAAGTAAACCATCAAACGCGACCAAGAATGATAGGGCGATCATCACGAAGGATGCCAATGTCAAACGACCACCGCATCGGTACAGCAGAAA
The DNA here is from genome assembly GCF_041595215.1 of Stieleria sp. Lineage (NCBI taxonomy): Bacteria > Pseudomonadati > Planctomycetota > Planctomycetia > Pirellulales > Pirellulaceae > Stieleria > Stieleria sp. The sequence continues at coordinate 4,591 of NZ_JBFHKV010000248.1, forward strand.
CTTGGACTCGGCAAACCGAAGCTGCGGCCTGGTGACGAGAAACTCTGCCGAAGGATTGTCCGCAAGTTCCGCGGAATCCTCCGCATCGATCGGCGCTCGATAGGGATTGATCATTGCGATTCAAACTGCGCGACCGCGGCGTCAAGCTCGGTTCGAATTCCAAGTATCTGTCCCCAACGATACAAATACTCTCGGTCGATTTCGGTGTTGTGCAATGCAAACAGTTCTTGCACGTCTGCTTGGTCGATCAATCGGTTTGCGAATAACTTATGAATGATCAGATCCTCGCGTGAAATGACGCGGACCGGTGCATCGACACCCTCGACTGTTGCGTCCGTCGCATTTTCCAACACGTTTTCATAGTACTCGCTGTCGCCGACGAGCAAGTCGATCTCAACGGTCACGAAAAAGTCTGCCGGCTGGTATTCCCACTGCGTCAACTCGAATAGCCCCAATCGCTTGCCCGAAGGACGTTGCTGTTGAAATCCTAGTCGAGACAGAAGTGGTGAGATCTGATCGAGATCCGACTGCAGCAGCGAAATGACAATGTCCTGAGTGCTACGGACACTTCCCCAGAACGACAGCGCAAGTCCGCCAGCAATCGCGGCAGGGATTTCGGACTTGGCGATTTCCGGCCAGAGGATCGCGAGGGTGTCAATCACCGCTGTCGGTGGCATCGTGTTTCTCCTCCTCGAGTTTCATGGTTTTGATCCGTTGAAAATATCGCTCTGCGGCGCGTTCGTAAGCGGCGAGTTTGCGTTGTCTGCGTTCGGCGTTCCATTGATGATACGCAGATCGGAGGTCGCCCTCGGGACCGATTTTATGTCTCAGACCCGCCATCAGCATCGCGTGCGAGAGTTCCATCGCTTCACGCCAGCGGGCGAAGTTGTACGCCGTACGGCGGGGGTGCTGTGCGGGCAACCCGTCGATTTGGTTTTTTAGCGGCAGCTTCTCGTTCATCAGCTTTGAGTCTCAATCGTCCGGCCATCGGCCAGTGGTTATTTCGAGTCGGCCGACACATCCACGAAGCGTAACCTAACCTTGCAGCAGCCTGTATGCCCACGCCCCCTAAATCAACTGCAAATCCCGATGCTCCGCTGCCACGAGCTCCGCAAACTCTACGAAGACCACTTGGCCGTCGACGGGGTCTCCTTTTCGCTCCAGCCCGGAAACATAGGCGGTTTGGTGGGGCCCAACGGGGCTGGAAAGACCACCACGATGCGTTGCTTAGCCGGTTTAATCCCTGCGACCGATGGCAGTTTGTGCGTTGCGGGGTGCGATTTGTCGCACGGCGGCGCGACGACGTTGATGGAACTCAAACGGCGTCTGGCGTACGTCCCCGACGACCCGCCGTTGTTCGATGACCTGACCGTTGCTCAGCATCTGGAATTCATCGGCCGAATCTACGAGGTGCCCAATCATCGCGAAAAATCCGCCGAGTTGCTCGATTATTTCCAGCTCACCGACAAGACCAACGCCGGGGCGACGACGCTTTCTCGCGGCATGCGTCAGAAACTCGCGATCTGTTGTGCGTACCTGTACGACCCGGCCGTGTTGCTGCTGGACGAACCGATGACGGGCCTCGATCCGCCCGGCATTCGACGCCTGCTTGAATCGATCAAACAACGCGCCGCAGCCGGCGCGACGATCATCATTTCCAGTCACTTGTTGGCGATGATCCAGGACGTGTGCACGCATTTGATTGTCATGCAGCATGGCAAACTGCAGTACTACGGTGACGTCGATCAACTGCGAGCGGAGTTCCCCGGTGCACAATCGCTTGAGGAAGCCTATTTCGAAGCGACCGCGGCGCTGACGGTTTGATGATCACGTGCTGGGCTTCCAGACTGCATCAGCTGTCTTACCTGGCTGGAAGCCTGTTCCACTTTTCTTTTCAGCTTGACCACAACCTCGTCCCATGTCGTCACCCCACAAACATCTGATCTGGCTGACGTTGCGACGCAGTCTGTTTCGGCTTCAACGCGCGGCAAATCGCATGCGGTCGCCGCGCCGTATCGTGGCCTCGGCGATCGCCGTGATTTTTCTGTGTGCCTACGTGTTGAACGGGTTCTTGATCCTGGCGGCGCGGCGGACCGCGGATCCGGAGTCGTTGCGGTTGTGGCTATCCGGCGGCATGGTGCTGTACCTGATTTACCACGCCGTGCGGTGCGTCTGGACCGACAAACAGGTCGACATGGAATACACCGCCGCGGAAAACCTCTGGCTCGGCGGTGCGCCGCTGAAGCGATCGACGGTGGCGGCCTACAAAGTCAACACGGTCTTCTTTTCGGCGTTGTTGAAGACGTTCTTCCTGGTCGTCGCGCTGGCGCCGGATGTCCGGCACGCCGGTCTGTTAGCGACCGGAGTCTTCGCCGCGCTGGTGTTGCTTGAAACGGTGCGGATGATCTGGCAGCGTTTCGTGAGCGGGCTTTCGCGTCGTCATCTCGTGGGGGCGAGGATTGCGTTGTCCGCGATTGCGTTGGCAACCATCATTCAGTTCTTCGGCCAACTGGTCGCGATCACACCCGCCGGTTCACTGCCCGGGGTTTATGTGCTGAACAGTTTTCGCGCGATCGGACAAATTGCATCCTGTGATGCCGTTCAGTGGCTGGCGATCGGTTGGCGTCCCGCCGCGTTACTGGCAACAACGGTCGACATCACCACGCACACCGCGGTTCAAATGTTGGCATCGGTCATGCTGGTACCGTTCGCCATCCTGGCCCTGGTTCGTGTCGATGGCTGGGCCAGGAGATCGACACTGGCTCGCGAACAAGCACGCTTGCGTGCGGGTGATTTTCATTCACCGGCAAGCAGCCGCGCCAACCCAACAGGTACGCGTTGCGACGAGACGTTGGCCGATCGCATCGAAGCGATTCTGCCGCGGCGGATGGGCGAATCGGTGGCGTTGGTTTGGCGACAAGCACTCTCGATCCGGCGTTACTATGGAACGATCTTGTTTAGTTTTCTGGTCCCCACGCTGCTCTGTCTTTCGCCGCTGTTGACCGGACGTGTCGGGAACCAATGGGCGTTTGTCGTTGCCGGGATCGCACTGAGCACGATGCTGCTGGCACCACCGGCACTGCGGTTGGACTTTCGACGCGACTTGAAGCGGATGTTGTTGTTGCGATCACTACCGCTGCGGCCGATCCACGCCGTGCTCGGCCAGTTGACGCTGCCGATCCTGATCACGGTCGGATTTCAATGGACGACCTTGGGAATTGCAGCGGCGGTCGCCGGTCCGGGTTGGCCCCAGATCATCGGGTGGGGCGGCATGCTTTCGGCGTTGGCCGTGTTCACCTTCGCGACCGAAAATGCATTGTTTCTGGCGTACCCGCACCACGAGAACGCACAAGGGTTCGGGATGGTCGTCAGGGCGAACGTGATGTTCCTCGGCAAGGCGACGTTGATCGCCGCCGCCGTCGGGGCGCTGCTGGTTTGGGTGTCGATTTGCAAATCGATCTTCAGCGATCCGCTGTCGGTCCCCGTCTACGTCTTTGGCGCCGTCGCAGGGACCTGGCTAATGGCCGTCAGCGCCATCCTGGTGACCGCGTGGTGCTGGAATCGCTTCGACATCTCCGCCGATCTGCCGCCGGAGTAGGGAGTGGGGAGTTTCAGGTTTTAAGTTCCAAGTTTCAGGTTTGAGGTTTCAGGTTGAACGAACTTGATACCTGGAACTTGAAACCTGGAACTGCTTAAAACGTTTCCGGGTAGATCACCAACTCGATGCGTCGGTTGGCCGCTCGACCTGCCGCCGAGGCGTTGGGTTGCACGGGGCGGTTGGCACCTTGGGCGACGATAAAGAATTGCCCCAGTGGCATGCCGGCGCGTCGGGTCAGCATGTCCAGGACGGCGGAGGCTTGTGCGGAGGCGAGTTGGTGGCTGGCAGCCGAGCCACCGGCTGTTGCCGGAACGTTGTCGGTGTAGCCTTCGATCCCGATGCGTTGCCGCGGGAACAGGCTTCGCAGTTGTGCGGCGACGGGGTCGAGCACTTGGGCCGATTGCTGGATCAGCTGTGCCGTGCCGGGAGCGAACAGTTGGTCGCTGGGAATCGCGATTCGAATCCGGTCGCCGTCTTGCTGAACGGGCAGCCCGCCGAGGTTGAGCTGTGAGGCGAGTCGGCTGAGGTTGGTGTTGGGTTGGATCGAAGCCCCGCCCCGCATTTGCGTCGAAGCTTGGAATCCACGGACCTTGTTCTGAGCCTCGCGGGCGGCGATCGACGCGGTCTCGAGTTGTTGGTTGGTGTCGGCCAGCTGTTTGCGGACGAGGTTCAGTTCCTCGCGATACACCTGTGCCTGCTGTTCGCTTTGGGCCAGTTGCGTGTGCAGTTGGCGATTGTTGTCATCGAGCAATTGCACCCGCCGGTTCAGTTCGGCCATCCGCGAGTCGTTCGGGTTGACGCCTTGCTGCGAGACTGCCGGTCCGAATGAACTGGTCGGCTGCGGATAGGTCGCCGGTCCCGCCAGGTACGG
>NZ_JBFHKV010000249.1:0-9056 GCF_041595215.1 Stieleria sp.
CGACACCGAATCGACAACTCACGGATCGGCCCCAAGTCGGCTTCGTATCGCCCCAATTCGGGACGGAACAACGACCGTCCCATTGGATCACCGAGCGAATCGACCTGGATTTCACGCGGCGCCTCGACGATCAACGTTGCCGAATGGATCGCCGGAATCGCCAACCGGATGACCGTGGTCGCCATCCCCGGCAACACGTCACCGTTGGCGATGTCGTTGAACAGGTCGGGACCGCCGAGCGAGTTTCCGCCGTTACGATTCTCCGACAGCGGGCGGTCAAGGCCATCCGCTCTTGCGTCGACGTTTCCCGATTCGCCGCCGAGCGTCAACACCGACGGCAGGTACGTCAGGCGCAGCAGACTCTGACGACTCGACGGAATGGCCGCGGTCACCATCCCGCGTTCGTCGACGGTGAATCGGATGATTTGCGTTTCGCCATCCCCCACCCATTCAATTCGACGCAACGAGTCGGCGCGGACGGGCAGTCGCACGCGGGTCGATTCCCGCACCAACTGAATTTGATAGTCGGCCTGAACTTCTGCCGTGATCGAACCGGACGCATCACGTGGCGGCGTCAAGACGACACGGTACTCGGCCGATTGAAATTGGGCGTCGACCGGGCGGTCAGGATCAACGACCGAACGAATCGATTCGTAATCCGCACGCGACAGGTAAACCTTGTCCCCGACGGGCGCATAGTCCGCCGCCAGCGGCACCAACAACTCGATCGGATCGTGTTGCGGGGTCTCGCCGGCACCGCTGCTATCGATCTCGCGACGCGGTTCCTCGCCGGACGAATCCTGCGCCGTCGCGACACCGGGGACGGCGGCAAGCATCCCGATCGTCAGCATCAAAATGGAATGCGTCGCTGAGACCGAAAAGTCCGCCGATCGGTCACGCGCACTTCGCTGCGATTGGGTGTCGTCCGACCGTAGCGTCCCACTACTGCCGTTGCTCGTCGTCTTGTCGCGGCGGCGTCGATCGGCCACCACCACCTGCAACAACCCCGCGGCTGCAAGCGGCACCGCGATCCAAGCCACGATCGCGTGCTGGGCCGGCCACCAGATGATCGATCCACTGATCGACGTCACCACCAGCACAAACAGCGTGTGAATTCCCAACGAGAACCAGCGTGCGATCGACCAGCCCAAACAGAACAGGACCGTCGCGGTCAGCCACCCCAGTCCGATGGCCGCGTCTCGCGAAACCAGAATCAACTCCGTCCCGTCCGCCGAATCCTCCGATCCCCCGGACTGCGCCGCCAACAGGTGCGGTGCCAGCAGGTCCGACGCCGAAACGCGGTGCACGAGCAGCGTTCCCGCACCGGCTTGATAGGACGCTTGATTGCGAATCACGTTGCCTTCCACCTCGACACGAGGAATCGGGCAGCGGCGAAACCAACCGCTCGACGAGTGACGTCGACGCATCACGACGGAGACCTGATCACTCTGTTTTTGCGGGTTGATCCAAATTTCACCGACACCGATGCGATCGGGAACGTAGCTGGTGTTGTTTCTGGAAACCGACACGAGTTCCAACTCTTCGTCGAACAAAACATGAATCGGTTTGCGAGTCGAAACGTCGGCAACCAAGTAAAACAGATCTTCAATGCGACTGTTGGCGACGACCTCCAGACGCTGGTCCCAAATCAAGGTCGCGGCGGAGTCTCGACGTGCCCGCCGCAACCGGATCTCCGGGCGAAGCAATGGTTCGTATCGCAGATGTTGCGGTTGGTCTCCAAATGGCTGCAAGGCGTCGGCCGGTTCCGACCCGGGCACCAATTGAACGCCGGGCGGGATTTCGGTCACCTCCCAACTGGCATCGATCATGACCTCGGCGGTCTGCCCGCGCGTCCGCCGCACGCTCGGCAGCGAAAGCGTCAACTGGTCTTGGACGGGAAAGTACCGTCGTCCGACCAATTCGTATTGGCGCAGGTCACGGCCTTCGAGTGTGATGACATAGGTCCCCAGCGGATCCAACGGCATCCGCTGGACACTGGAACTGGGCAGACTGACGGTTGCCGATTGATCGGTGCGGCGGAGCGACCAATCGAATTCTTCTTGCCGAGCGTTTCCGGTCAGCACCGAGAGTTCCGAGATCGGCTGCGTCGTCTCGGCGCGGACGACAATCGTTTCGGCAACGTCGCTGCCTTCGGTTTGAATCACGTGACGCAGCGCCACGCCGAAGGAGTCATCGACCGGTTCCAAGGTGACCGCGGGGATCTCGCCGGTGGGACTGCGGATCAACAAGGTTTCCGAAGTCGGTTGAAAAAAGGCGATCGATTCTTCATCCAGCGTGGAGGACTCGAAGCGTCCCGGAAGCATCACCGAATTGCCATCCCATCGCCGTAGCGGTGGAGGTTGGATGGAGATCAGATGAGCACCGACGTGCTGCTCGGGGCGCACGATCCAAGTCGAATTCATCGCCAACCGGTTGCGATTCCTCGGCAAATTTTTTCGCGCAATCACTTCGACTTCGAATGTCGCCTGCGCCGACTCGCTCGGTGTGGGCCAAATGACCCATTGGTTGGCGCCGACGGGCACTGTGATTCGGCGTCCGGAACCGAGAACGGTGACCGAGTCGACGTTCCAGTCCGGATTGACGTTCATGCGAAAGGGCGACTGGTGGTTTTGCAACAACCGGCATCGAATGCGGCTGTTGGATCGGACCTCCGGGGCCGGGGTCTGCTGGACACGCAAACGCGTCCAAATCGCCTCGATGAATCGCTCTTCCTTTTCAATCAACCTCAGCCGCGACCAGGTGGAATCCGCTTGAGCGGATTGCGGCGGCGGACCGTCGGCGATCAACAGGGTTTCGCCGGCGCGGGTCGGAGTCTGAATCGATTGCCGCCATGTCGGTGGCAAGTCCCATTGTGCGACTTCCAAGGGGTCCATCACCGCCACGATGGTTTGCGTCGACGCTTCGGTCCACAGCACGTTCGGTTCGACCGGGATCACCGACGGCAACTCGCAAATGCCATCGTCGAGTTCCCAAGTCGACGTCCCCTCGATCGTCAACGTCACCACCTCCGACACCAGTTCGGGGCGAAGTGTTCCGCCGACCGCATTGGCGTTCAACGAATCCATGACACCGGCGACATTGCCGGGCAGATCGACATCGATCAACGATTGTCCGTCTTCACGACGCAACACTTGATAAGGCGCTTCGATCGAGTTGACTCGGATCGCCGTGACGGTCCCCAAGGGCGAACGCAGACGCAGACGGTTGCGTTGGCGAGGGAACTGGAGCGTCATGCGGTGGATCCACGAAACGCCCGATAAATCCACCTCGTATTGTTTGGACTCTCGACGGATGAACAACGGTTGATTGGTATCGTCGCTGGACCGTCGCCGCGCAAAGATCTCCAGCCGATTCAGGCCACCGGCTTCCAACACATACCATCGGATGTCGCCGGTACGGGTCTGGACATCCGCATCCGGAGGCGGGCCGGGACGTTCGACCAACACGCCCTGGCTGGATTCCAGAACGATGTCGCTGGGGGTCGAAATGACCAACCGCGTCTGTGATGTCCTTGGCAATCGCAAATCAAACCGTTTCGCCGCGCCCAAGGATTGACTCCGCAGCGTCCATCCGAAACGAATTTCGGATTGAGTCCAACCGTCGGAAACGACGTCTGCCGATGAACGGTTGCCGGCAGCCCCGCCCGGCTCTTGCGGTGCCCCTTGAGACGCTGCTCCCTGAGATACTGAGTCCTGAGATGCTGTTCCCTGCGATGCAGAAGGCGCGTTGGCGGTAATCGGCTTGGGGATCACCGCAATCAACTCGCCCGCGGCATCGATTTCCAGCCGCGGCAAATTCACCGTCGACGCCGACAGCGGCGAACGCAGTCCGCCGGCGGAGTCCATGATCGCCAAATTGACCTGTCCCAGCTTTCGCCGAATGATCGGGCGACGCCGGTGCTCGAGCACCAACTTGCTGCCCTCGCTGATGAACAGATCTTCGTCGAGCCGGATGTCATAAAACCCGCTGACCAATCGGGCCTGATCGGAATCCGCGAACCGCTCGGTGCCCGTCCCGATCGCCTCACGCAATTCACTGATCGAGACCGCACGAAAATCAGGCGGGACCAAATCGACGATCTGTGAAAGGAACACACCGATCGGTCGCAGCGGCCGACCGTCGCGGTCGCGATGCGGTAGCGGCAGCGTCAATCGCTCGCGTGGTGCCAGTACCGGTGCCGGTGCAACATCGCCCGCCTCCGCATCGCTCACCCCAGAACCGGAGCGTTCCCCCTTCATCCCCTCCGTCTCTCCTGCCTCCTTGTCTCCCTCCTCCTTGTCTCCTGTCTCCTTGTCTCCCGTCTCCTTGTCTCCCGTCTCCTTGTCTCCCGTCTCCTTGTCTCCCGTCTCCTTGTCTCCCGTCTCCTTGTCTCCCGTCTCCTTGTCTCCCTCCTCCTTGTCTCCGTTCTCCGCCGCGGCTTGCACGACCGCCGGTGTCGGTGCCTCGCCTTGTTCTTGTTGACCGAAGCCGGTCCCCGTCCAGAGCGTCCCGCAACCGATCACGGCCAGCACACACAGCAGCACGGATCGAATGCCGGACGAGCACCGGGCACTGCCATCGGGAACGCTCGACGTGCCCGAGGAGGACGCCCCGGCGTGCCCGGCCTGGCAAGCCTTGATGTCGCTCACCGGGCGGTTCATGAAGCCACCTCGTTGGCCGATTTGGAGACGTCTTCGGGGCCAATCGAATGCGTCACGGCGATACTGCTGGGCGGCCGATAATCGGGCGGTTGCCGACGACTTTGTGTCGATGCATCGAGCCGCGGTTCACGCGTGCTGGTCAACACGCGCGAGGGTGTGGGCAAGACCAGGTTGCGGATGGCCAGCATCACGATCACCAACACCAACGACAACATCGAGACTTGTCCGACCAGAATTGCGGCATCGGGAGCCGCGGCCAACAGGCCCGCAAAACAGACAATCGCGACGACGGCAGACAACGGATTGCGCGTCGCGGGAATGTACGCCAACACCGCGGTCACAAACACGATCACGCCGGCCACGATCATCCACAGGATGGTTCGGGTACCGACCAGCGCCCGAAACGAGCGGTCATCCATCGACGAAAAGAGATAGCGATTGCCGGTCGGCATCGGACTCAGATCGACGAGATCGGGCTGCGTCGCGGCGATCCGATTGACCAGCGTGGTCTCGGTCATCAGCGGGCTGCGAATCAACCGCCAACGGTCAAATCCCCACTGCATCTCACGTCCGACCGAAGGCGTCGCCCATACCAGATGGCAATCCGATGGCACCGTCATCTGCCATACAAGTTGCCCGGCCCCCGGACCGACATGCGCCAGCGGGACGATGGTCTGAAACAGACCGCCGCTGGTTCGGTCGACCCATAATCGCACATCGATCAGGTGCTGCTGTGTGTCGGAGGGGACACGCACGACCAAGCGTTCTCCCACCATCTTAAACGCCGCGGGTTCGCCGTTGAGCGTGACTTGGATTTCTGTTTGATCGGGATACAAAAGTTCCAATTCGAATTCGCCGGTCCCCTCCAGACTGGCGATCAATTGATCGTGCTGCGAGATCTCGCTGATCGCCGTTCGCACCACAATCTTGCCGGTCAGCAATTCGCTGCTGGCCGGTGCCCGCGGCGAGATCCGCAACGGAACCGTTTTGGTCGGCAGCGTGCGAAAGACCAACTGATCGGTCAGCGATTTCTCGGCCGGGGTGATGTCATGCGATTCGCCTCCCAACAACTCCAACTCGACCTTGCCCCGCAACGTGATGTCTTGAACCAGCGGATACGGCAAGCCGATTTCGACCAGCGTTTCGGAGGTGTCGGGATTGAAGGTCACGGTTTCCGAATGGATGAAACGCACCTCCATTTTGCCATCGGCAAGCGCATCGGAAACCAGATCGTATTGCTGGGTCTGCGACGACCCCGCCGCCGGATCCTGCTCCGTGTCCTGCTGGCTATTCTCGACCGCGGCCGACGAATCCGACTCGACCGGCTGCAGCTTCGCCGCACGGTCATTCACTTCGACGGACCATTGATTGGGCGTCGAGCCCGGTGCCGCCGTGACCTCCTCGCCGGTCGGTCCATCCGATGACGTCGTCGATGCCGCTCCTGCCGATGCCGCCCCGGCGACCGACTTGATCGGCTCGGGGATCGCAACCTGCAATCGCCCTTCCAGGTCGACGGGGGTTTCGATCAGCCACGTGACGGTCGTCACCAACTGATCACCGATCAACTTGACGTTGGCTTGGTTTTCCAGACTGATGCGGGGCGGACGCTCGACCATTTCCCCGATGATGCGGGCGGCCGATTCGGGAGGCATCACGGCGAACACTCGGATCGCGTCGACATCTCGCGGATCGTCCACCGAGGCGCGTTCGCTGTTGCCGACGCGTTCCAATCCGCTGCCGGTTGCCGAATCCGCCGTTCGCTCCAGATTGACTGAGCGTTCCAAATCGACGACGAACGAACGTCGTCCTTTACCGGACAGCCGCACGATGGCTTCTTGGATCGTGATCGGATCGCGACGGTCCCCCGAACCGACGATCCGCGGCACCGGCAAGTCGATCCGCTGATCCTCCTGTGGCGACGACGCCTCCTGGATCGGACGCCGCGCCTTGATCAACACCGGAATGCTCTCTTCCATCCCTGTGTAACTGACTTCGATTTCGATCAAGTCGTCCGATTCGTACCACGGAAGCGGAGCACCGGTGCGGGCATTTTCAATTTGGGTCACCTGCCAATCCGACAAATCGACGCTCAACAATTGCGAGCGATTGCCGTTTCCGACCGATCGAATCTCCATCGCCAGATTCGCATAGTTGTCCTGCAACTCGATGTCACACTCGCTGGAAACGCGGAACTCACGTTTGGTCGCGTCCAACCAGATCGGCAACGTGAACGCACCGCGAATGAATTGAAAGGAATAGCTCCGCTGATCGACCGTCGTTTCCTCCTCGACGGCCGGCGTCGTGTTTTTGACATACGATCGTTGGTGCCACCGCAATCGATAATCCGCGCCCGTGGTGATGTTGATCGTGCCCTGGTTGCGAAGCGCCTCCTCGACGACGGGGACCTGCAAGGACAACGGTTTCTTGACCGTCGGTGAATCACTGGGCAGCTCCAATCGAAACTCCAACACGATGCTCTGTCGACGCTCGAACTTGGGGATCGTGACGAGATACAGTTCGTCGTCGTCGGCGTCGGGTTTGGAGAGTTCGACTTGCTGACCGAATTGACCGCTGGTGATCAATTTCGGCTCGTCGCGCAACGAGGCGCCCGGTGGAAGCCGGAGTTTAAAACTGGAGATCGGACCGCGCGAATCACGCACCGTCATCTTCACGTCTTGCAACAACGGATCCTGCGGAGAATTCCATTGCATCGAAATCCCGCTGGTCGCTTCCAGCAACGGCACCGAAACAGGACGATCCATCGTGCCCCACTGAAGCGTGAAACGGCCTCCGCTGCTGATCACCTTGAACTGGCTGCGTCCCGCGTTGTCGGTCGACGTTTCAATGACTTCATCGTCTCGATTGGGAATCACGCCGACGACGTCGCGCGAATCACTGACCAAGTTGATTTCCGTCGCCGCGAGCGGCAAGCGAAAATCCAGGGCGTGCAGCACATCGGTCTCGACCCGAGCGGACATCTGCATGCGGAATCCGACGACGGTGTCCCGGGCGACCGAGGCGAGTAATTCATAATCCCCGGTGTCCTGGTCGACCGATACGGCCAGCTTGTTGCCGTTCTCGGCGCCGGAGAAGAACTCGACCGGTCCCAGGCGGTGAAAGTTCTCCATCGCTAACGGAATTTCGATCATCTCTTCGGCGGTCGCGTCGACTGCCACGCGCACCTCCACCGACAACTCCGCCCGATTGCCATCGACACGCCCGTCGATCTTGACCGTGTCATAGACATAGCGACGGGTCTGGTTCTTGCCGCCCCGTTCCAGTTCCAAATATCGCTCGTAGTTCATCCCCGGCGCATAGATCGGGTTCTCGGAGACGTCCAGAAACATCATCCCCTTGATCGGCAACTTTCCCGACTCGGCCGGCGGCGCCGAGGGGCGGAGGATTTCCGGTGGCGGATACGTGCCCGGCGGCTGCCCGTGGCTCGGTCCGCCCAGCGCCAGTGACAACCACACTCCGGCGTACACCAACACCGACGCAGCGATCGATCCGGCCGACATCAATGCCGCCGAAAAGATATTCGTTACCGAATCGGTGCGATTCATAAACCAGGTGGACTCGATACGGTCTGCGGCAACGCGGCGAGCCGACCGGGACTCGCGAGCAAGCAGCACGTGGCGGAAATAGAAAGGAGAAGGAAGCGGCCCATGCTTGCGTCAATGGCGGACCATCCGTTCAGGAAACACCCCTTTAGTTTACGCAAACCACGCAACCGGAAACAGCAAAAGCGCGCCCTTCGGGCCCGGATTTCGGCGGTCCGCCCTCGGCCCGGGACTTTAAGTCATCCAACCGCACGATTCTGCAACATCGTCACATTCGTCCCAGTTGCCCCACCATTGGCCGGACGCGTCCAACAGGGCGGGCCGACCCGTCGCGTCACGGGAGAACGCGCCCCAGTTCGCCACCGGGAATTGCCAAGTGTTTCGGATCCGTCGCCGAACCGCAAAAAGCCTTGGCAGCTTCCGCTTCCGCGTTAACCCCTTGGACTGAATCTGGACGAAGCCCTAGTTCAGCGGCAGCGGGCTTTCCGTTAACGCGTCGATCGCCGCGCTGATCCACTTCGCGTCGATCACCGTGCCGGCACGATTGACAATCAGCCAGGGTCGGGCTCGCCGAATCACGCCCTTTTCTAGAAACTCGCCGAACAACGTCACACGCTGCGTCTGTTCGGTGTCCATCGCCCCTGACTCTCCCGCATCCTGGGGCCCGAGAATGACCGCGACGGCGCAATCGCCAGTGTTGGCGTGATGGACACGGCATTGCGATCCAGCCACGCGCTCGCTGCGGGCCCCCTCGCTGGCGGGCAAGACCAGATCGAGCGTGGGGTGGGAATCCAACAGCGTCGTCTGAATCGAAACCAGTAACTCAAAGCAGGCG
>NZ_JBFHKV010000250.1:0-9055 GCF_041595215.1 Stieleria sp.
AAACGCCTACCTGTGGCGGATGATGCAAGTCGTCGGGCACCCCGACACCGAACTCTATGAACTCGACGGCTACGACCACGGCCAAATGGCCGGCCCCGCCCATCCGCTGCTGCTCCGCTTCGTGAAAAAACACAGCCGGTGAAATGCATCGTCGAGGGATACAGGGTGGGACATAAGCCCACGGATGGCAGCGCGAACCCACGGATGAGAGCGCGACCGTACAGATGAGAGCGTGGTAGTTGTGAATGTCGATCGCGGATCGTATCGGTCCTACCGGCGTCTCAAACCGGCAATCTCCACGAGCGATTTCCCAAAATTGACTGCAATTCCCCACCGCGCGCCCAGAGCTTTCATGTACGACCGGCAGCGGTTCATATTGTAGGTGTTGTCTTCGAACAACGCTGTTTGACACAAAACAATTTCGTCTTCGATCAGCAAGCAATGTAACGCGGACTGCCGTAGTTTCGTATCAGCGTACCGCGATTCGGCAATTGGATTCTCGGCTACTTTCATTCCGTTGTGCCGGAGCCCAAACAACAAAAGCTTTCCTAGCACCTCGTCGCCATACCCGGTTCCATGTTCTTGATAGATGTCGTTCACTACGTTGCGAACCGCTCGACCGGTGGTTCGCGTTTGCCCGGTAATACTCCCTTTCCAGTATTTCCAATTCTCAACAAATCGCGACGCTGCGGGAGTGTATACCACACGTTCGATCGCGACACGGTCAAGTCCCATATTGACCAACAGGCCTAACGAATCCCTTCGACATTTTAGATAGTCAAATAGCTGAACAAATTCTGTCGGAGCAAGTCGACGCGGAACCGCCTTAAGCTCGATGGTGATATTGCCCCAAACAACGAAATCGGGGATCAATCGATAGACTTGTTCTCCGTACAGCAAGAGTGGGTGAATCGGCTTGCTGACAAAGGGAACGCCGTTGTCTCGAAAACAGACCACCAATGCTTGGTGATAGTCTTCTTCGTCGCGTCCGACTCCCACGTCGTTTTGAACGTCAAAGAAACAACGCCGAATCGCGTGCGTACGGTCCTCGTAAAGAATCGCCATGAGCCCCCCCGGATGAGAACGGTGATATTAATACCCTCGGATGGCAGCGCGAACCCACGGATCGAGACGAAACAGAATTTCCTCGGTTCACGCTGCCATCCGCGGGTTCACGTTGCTATCCGAGGGTTCACTCGGCTTTCCGTGGGTTCGCGCTGCCATCCGTGGGTTCGCGCTGCCATCCGTGGTTTCACTCTGCTTTCCGTGGGTTCGCGCTGCCATCCGTGGGTTCGCGCTGCTATCCGTGGGTTCGCGCTGCTATCCGTGGGTTTCTCAATCTCTCACGATCCGTCCCAAACTTGCTAGCAAACACCAAAGAGAACTGAACATGACGAAAGACTTGATCCCCCACGTCGAACGGATTGTCCGCCGGCGGATGGCCGACCAGCAGGCGGGTCATGGTTTTGATCATGTCGGCCGCGTGCTTCGTTCGGCGCGAAAGATCCAGGAGGAAGTCGGCGGGGATCGGACGATTGTGGAACTTGCCGCCTTGCTGCATGACGTCGGCGATGCGAAGTTCCACGACGGGGTCGAGAAGAGCGCCGAATTCACGCGACAGATCCTCGGCGAACTCGACGTCGATGTGGCAACGATCGACCACGTCGCAGAAATCGTCGACAACCTTTCGTTCCGCAAGGGCGACGACGCGAAACCGCTCTCACTCGAAGGCCAGATCGTTCAAGATGCGGACCGTTTGGACGCGTTGGGTGCGATCGGGATCGTGCGGACGATTGAATACGGCGCGGCGTTCGACCAACCGTTTCATGTTTCGGGCAATGCGGATGGAACGCACAAGACCGGCCTGCGCCACTTTGACGACAAACTGTTCAAACTGCGCGGGCTGCTGAACACCGAGCCGGCTCGGCGAATGGCCCGACAGCGCGAAGCATTCATGAGAACATTCGTCGATCAATTTCTCGCGGAATGGCAAGAGTGATCCGAGAAAACGCCTGATCCGCTGCCCGGTCGTCAGCCGCTGCCCGGTCGTCAACTGCTGCTCGCCTCGCTGTGCTGCATCACCGACACGTCGGATGGCCCCACCGATGCCCCCACCGATGGCGGAACGCCCCCACGGATGTCATAGTAAGGGTTACAACTTTCGTTTCACATCCGTGAGCCCGCTTTGCCATCGGTGGTTTTTGTTTTCGGCCGCGCATCCAACGCTCAAGCATTTTTATGACAACTTCGCGAAACCTGATCCACCCGCGTGACGAGATCATGCAGACGATGGATCGCATCTATCGTTACCGGATGACGACCACGTCCGGCGGCAACCTTTCGATCCGCGACGCAGCGGGCGACATTTGGATTTCGCCGGCGAGAGTGGACAAGGGGAACCTGTCACGCCGCGATATCATTTGCGTGCGCCGCGACGGCACCGTCGAAGGTCCGCATCCGCCGTCTTCGGAATTTCCCTTTCACAAGGCGATCTACGACGCGCGTCCCGACGTGGTGTCCGTCGTCCACGCGCACCCGGTCGCCCTGGTGGCATTCAGCATCTGCCGCCAAACCCCCAACACGCGACTGTTCCACCAAGCCCATTCGGTCTGTGGCAAACTGGGATTCGCGCCGTACGCCTGTCCGGGCAGCAAGCAGTTGGGCGCGAACATCGCCGCGTCGTTCGCCGAGGGTGCCGACAGTGTGATCTTGGAGAACCACGGGGTCGTCGTCGCCGGAGACTCACTCTCTGACGCGTTCAAGCGATTCGAAGCATTTGAGTTCGCCGGCAAGACGCTGATCAAGGCGGCGGCGCTGGGCAACGTCAACCTATTGGACGACCACCAACTGGACCAGGCAGCCCGCCGCAGCGTCGACTTCGACAGTCTTGATCCAGCGCCCGCCAGTGCCATCGAATTAGAACTGCGACGCCAACTCTGTGATTTCGTTCGCCGCGGTTGTCGCCAACGACTGCTGATCAGCACCGAAGGCAGTTTTTCGGCGCGGGTCGGCGACGATGCGTTCCTGATCACGCCCACGCAACAGGATCGCGAGTTGCTGGGCGTCGATGATTTTGTTTTGATCGATGGCGATCGGCGTGAAGCGGGGAAACTGGCCAGCCGCGCGGCCAAGGCGCATCAGGCGATCTACCGTCGCCACCCCCACGTCAATGCCATCGTGTTTGCACACCCGGTCAACGCGACAGCGTTCAGCGTCACTGAAAGCGAATTCGATGTCCGCACAATTCCGGAAAGCTACGTGTTTCTGCGCGACGTCCAACGCGTCCCCTACGGCGTCCAATTCGGCGACGGCGATCAGATCGCCGACTATGTCAACGAAAAAACGCCGGCAGCGATTTTGGAAAACGACGGCGTGATCGTCACCGGACGCAGTGTCCTGGATGCCTTTGATCGCCTGGAAGTGCTGGAGTCCACCGCCGAAGCGGTGATCAACGCCCGATCGATCGGCAGCGTCCAAGCGATGTCCGACGACGTGATCGATGAACTGTGTCGCGAATTTGATCTGTGACCGCTCGACAGCAGTGCGCCACCCTCGGTGACGGCGGCGGACCGGCCTGTTGAGGGGCGCCTGCACGTGACGATCCGTCACGCTTCCCGATGGCATCGAGGGGGAAAGTGCGGATTGCGAAACAGTCGGCGCATCAGAAACGGACGATCCGTTCGTTGCTAACGCGTTTGCGACTCAAAGAAACGCGCCGATTAACGAACATCCCATCAACTGACCATGACGCGGCGGGTTCCATGCTTCGAAGTGTTTTTCGAAGAAATCAACCGTCTTCTTAGCTGTCCACCCTCCTGCATGGTCGAATCAAAAAATCTGCATGCCGAGGCGTCTTGAGCCGCTGCATCCCGTAATTTGCGAGGGAATCATCCCAGAACGGCCTGGATCGGTCCCAATCCTTTATTTCCACGGTCGAACGGGCGTAACGCGTGCCCGATCAAGGCGTTGCATGCATTAGCTATGACGGGGGGGTGAGGGAAAATCGTTCTTCCCGGCGGCTTGTTCATGTAATAATGAACACACGCCCAATCCTCTCTTTTCTCAGTGTCACCCCGTCGCCGCGGGGACGCCCAGGCGGGACCGCCAGACCTGTAGAAAACCGATCGCATGCGACTCCGATCGATCCCAGAGGGTGCATCTTGTGCGTCTATTTCGTGGCAGAGTCGGCAGACCCATTGTAATGACGAACACGCCCAATCTATTGCAGCTTTATTCCGAGACTTACGAACGCGAAAAGCAAGTTCGTTACACGCTGAAAGAGTACCTGGAGGCGGCTCGTGATGATCCGTCGTTGTACAGCAGCGTCGCTGAACGAATGATTCAAGCGATCGGCCAACCGAAGCAGATTGATACGTCCAGCGATTCCCGTCTCGGCCGGATCTTCATGAACCGGACCATCAAGGTCTATCCCGCGTTTGACCAGTTCTATGGGTTGGAAGAAACCATCGAACGGATCGTGGGTTACTTCCGTCATGCCGCCCAAGGACTCGAGGAACGGAAACAGATTCTGTATCTGCTCGGTCCGGTCGGCGGTGGCAAGAGTTCCCTGTCGGACGCGCTGAAGCGTTTGA
Organism: Stieleria sp.; assembly: GCF_041595215.1. NCBI lineage: Bacteria > Pseudomonadati > Planctomycetota > Planctomycetia > Pirellulales > Pirellulaceae > Stieleria > Stieleria sp. The sequence continues at coordinate 4,593 of NZ_JBFHKV010000250.1, forward strand.
TCCAACGTCAACCGGTTTATGTGTTGTGCGCCGGCGACGAGATGAGCCCGATTTTCGAAAGCCCACTGGGGCTGTTCGATCCCAATTCGATGGGCTTCTTGCTGGAGGAGGAATACGGCATTCCACGTCGACGTCTGAGCGGTTACATGTCCCCCTGGGCCGTCAAACGGTTGGACGAATTCGGCGGCGACATCTCCAAGTTCTCCGTCGTACGCGTGATGCCTTCGGAACAGCGACGATGCTGTGTGACCAAGACCGAACCGGGAGACGAAAACAACCAAGACATTTCCTCGTTGGTCGGTAAAGTCGACATCCGTAAGCTGGAACATTTTTCGCAAGACGACGCCGACGCGTACGCCTACACCGGTGGACTCAATCGCACGACCCAAGGTCTGCTCGAATTCGTCGAGATGTTCAAAGCGCCGCTGAAGATGTTGCACCCGCTGTTGACGGCGACACAAGACGGCACCTACGTGGGCACCGAGAACGTCGGCGCGATGCCTTACCAAGGCATCATCGTCGCCCACAGCAACGAATCAGAATGGGAATCGTTCAAGGCCAATCGCAACAACGAAGCCTTCCTCGATCGGATCTGCGTGGTCAAAGTCCCTTACTGCCTGCGCGTCACCGAAGAACGAAAGATCTATGACAAACTGATCCAGAGTTCCAAACTGGGCGAAGCACCGTGCGCGCCCGACACGCTGGAAATGATGGCACGCTTCTCTGTCTTGACGCGTCTGAAGGAACACGAAAATTCCAACCTGTATTCGAAGATGCGGGTCTATGACGGCGAGTCGCTCAAAGACACCGACCCGAACGCGAAGACCGTCCAGGAATATCGGGACGCGGCCGGTGTGGCCGAAGGCATGGAAGGCGTGTCGACGCGGTTCGCCTACAAGATCCTGTCGGAAACCTACAACTTTGACACCGACGAAGTCGCCGCAGATCCCGTCCACCTGCTGTACGTGCTTGAAAAAGCGATTCTGCGCGAACAGCTGCCCGAAGAAACCGAGCAGCGTTACCTGGAGTTCGTCAAAGAAGACCTGGCGTCGCGATACGCCGAATTCATCGGCAACGAAATCCGTAAGGCCTACCTGGAATCCTATCACGCCTACGGCCAAAACCTGTTTGATCGTTACATCGCCTACGCCGATGCCTGGATCGATGACCAGGACTACAAAGACCCCGATACCGGACAATTGATGGATCGCGACGTCCTGGACGAGGAATTGGAAAAGATCGAACACCCCGCCGGGATCTCCAACGCGAAAGACTTTCGATACGAGATCGTCAAATTCGCGCTCCGTTCACGGGCTAAACATGACGGCCGCAACCCCGAATGGACCTCCTACGAAAAGATTCGCGAGGTCATCGAAAAGCGAATGTTTTCACAGATCGAAGAGCTGCTGCCGGTCATCAGTTTTGGCGCCAAAAAGGATAGCGAAGCCGAGCAAAAGCACAGCGAATTCGTCGAGCGAATGACCCAACGGGGTTACACACGACGGCAGGTCCGTCGGCTGGTCGATTGGTACATGCGTGTCAGCAAGTCAGGATAGGAACACGATCCCCATGCAAGTGATTGATCGCCGGCAGAACCCGAAATCGAAAAGTCTTGGAAACCGCCAACGCTTTCTTCGTCGCATCAAGTCCCAGATCCGCAAGACGGTCAAGGACGCGATCGAAAACCGTAGCGTTACCGATCTCGATAGCGGCGAAAAAGTGTCGGTCACCGCCAACGAGATCGGCGAGCCGACCTTCGGATTTGATGCCGCCGAAGGCAGTCGCAACTACGTCATCCCGGGAAATCACGATTACCGGCGGGGCGATCGAATTCGCAAGCCCGGCGGCGGATCCGGAAGCGGTTCCGGCGGAAGCCCCGACGGCGACGGCGAAGATGCATTCGTGTTCATGCTCAGCCGCGACGAATTCCTGAACCTGTTTTTCGAGGACCTCGAACTCCCCAACCTCGCCAAACGCAAGCTGAAATCCGTGGCCAGCGAAAAATGGAGTCGCGCCGGATACGCCAACGACGGCTCGCCGCAGCGGCTGAACAAATACCAAACGATGCGACGAAGCCTGGCGCGACGCATCGCACTCAAACGGCCCAGGCTCCACGAACTGAACCGGTTGGAAGCGGAACTCGAAGCAGCGGAGTCGAGAGCCGACGGCGATCACGGTGATGAAGCCAAACGTCTTGCCCGGTTGATCGAAGAAACCCGCGATCGCATGCGGGCGGTCCCGTTTTTGGACCCCGTCGATCTTCGCTACAACCGGTTCGAGCAGACACCCAAACCCGCCACGCAAGCGGTCATGTTTTGCCTGATGGACGCCTCGGCATCGATGACCGAATCGCTCAAAGATCTCGCCAAGCGTTTCTTCATCCTGCTGCACCTGTTTTTGAACCGCCACTACCGCTCGGTCGAACTGGTCTTCATCCGACACACCTACACGGCGGCCGAAGTCGACGAAGAGACCTTTTTCCATGGCCGCGAAACGGGCGGAACCGTGGTCTCCTCGGCGCTGGAAGTCATGCTGCGAATCATTCGAGAACGCTATCCGGTGCAGGATTGGAACATCTACGCCGCCCAGGCCTCCGACGGACACAATTTCGATCACGACATGCCGCGCACGATCGAGTTGCTGCAGCGTGAGATCTTAGACCTCTGTCAGTACTATGCCTACATCGAGGTCGGCGAAGAAGAATCGTCGTACGTCAGTGCACTTTGGAGCGGGTATGCTCAGCTGGAAGCACACCCCCACTTCGCACGCGCCACCGTCTTGGATCCGACCGAGATTTACCCCGTGTTTCACAAACTGTTCGCCAGCAATCGACAGGCGTCTTGAGCGACCATGGACAACCGGACGTTACTGTACGAAGGCTCGGAGTGGGACTTTAACCACCTGCGACGTGTCCATGATGCGATCGAAGAAATCGGCGTCGGCGAGATGGGCTTGAACGTCTATCGCAACCAGATCGAGGTGATCACCAGCGACCAGATGCTCGATGCCTACGCGTCGTTCGGCATGCCGCTGATGTATTCTCATTGGTCGTTCGGAAAACGGTATTCCCGGGAAGCGCTGCTGTATCGCAAAGGGGCACAGTCATTGGCCTATGAATTGGTGATCAATTCAGACCCGTGTGTCGCCTACGTCATCGAAGAAAACAGCATGACGATGCAGACACTCGTGATCGCCCACGCCTGCTTCGGGCACAACCATTTCTTCAAGAACAACTATCTGTTCCGCCAATGGACCCATGCCGAACGTGTGCTCGATGACCTGGCCTATGCCAAACGATTCATTGCCGAATGCGAAGAACGGTACGGAATGCAGGCCGTCGAACGGACGCTCGATGCCGCCCACGCGTTGATGTCACAGGGCGTCAGCCGGTACGCCCCACAACGCCCGGTTCGATCCCAAGACGCGGTGCTCAAGGCCGAATCGCGAAAATCGCACCACGAAGCAACGTACAACGATTTGTGGAGAACCCTTCCGAAACCGAAGGAGGATGCCGACGCCGACGACAACGCGGAACGTGAGTATGACGCCGCCGCGCTGCGATTGCCCGAAGAAAACCTGCTCCGGTTCCTGTCACTCCACGCACCCAAGTTGAAGGATTGGCAGCGCGAGGTGTTGGACATCGTCCGCAAGACCGCGCAATACTTTTACCCCCAACAGCAGACGCAATTGATGAACGAAGGCTGTGCAACCTTTGTCCATTACCAAATCATGAATCGTCTGCACCAAACCGGTCAGGTCAATGAAGCGGCGATGCTTGAATTCCTGCACATGCACACGGCGGTCGTCACGCAACCTGATTTTGACGACAAGCGATTCCGGGGATTGAATCCCTATGCGTTAGGCTTCGCGATGATGAAAGACATCGAACGCATTTGCCAGAGCCCCGAACCGGAAGACGAGGAGTGGTTCCCCGAAATCGCCGGGCGGGGAGACTTCATGGGCGTCTTGCGAGATGCGTGGGCGGATTTCCGAGACGAGAGCTTTGTGCTGCAGTTTCTCAGCCCGCATCTGATTCGGAAGATGCGTTTGTTCGCCGTTCGCGATGCGTCCGACGCTCCGCACTTGTCGGTCGAAGCGATCCACGACGAATCGGGGTATCGTGAAATTCGACACCGCCTGGCCCAGCAATACGATCTCTCCAAACGCGACCCGGAGATCGAAGTGACCGAAGCTGACTTGAAGGGCAATCGACGGTTGGTGCTCACCCACCGCGTTCGCGACGGCAAAACGCTCAGTTCAAGCAACTGCAATCGAGTCCTGCGGCACGTCGCCAATCTGTGGGGCTATCGCGTGCGATTGATCGAAATCGATGCTGACAGCGGGCAGACGCTCAACGATTACGACGCGGTGGCGCTGCCGTAGTTGTGGTGTCTTTTTAAGGCGTTGAATCGTCACACTCCCCTTGGGCATTAGTATCGACACCTCTTTTGCATGTCAGATCC
>NZ_JBFHKV010000251.1:0-9049 GCF_041595215.1 Stieleria sp.
CCCGCGCCCACCGATCCCGACGGGATCGCAGCGATTAGCCGGAGGTCAGCGTAGCGCCACCTCCGGTGCCGGACGCGTTCTCGCGTCCCACCGATCCCGGAGGGATCACAGCAAGTAGCCGGAGGTCAGCGCAGCGTCACCTCCGGTGCCGAACGCGCTCTCGCGTCCTTTCGATCCCGACGGGATCGCAGCCAGTAGCCGGAGGTCAGCGTAGCGCCACCTCCGGAGACGGACGCGTTCTCGCGCCCCACCGATCCCGACGGGATCGCAGCAAGACGCCGTTGCGAACCTATGCGGTTCCTTCGGCTTCGGCTTCCGCGTCGACTTCGGATTCTTGGATGTACTGCTTTCCGCGATAGGTCACCGCGACGGCGATGAAGATCACGGCGGCGACCAGCATCAGTCCGGTGAAGAACCAGTAATACGACGCCCCCGGCAACTTGGACGTACCGTCGGCGTTGCTGATCACGGCATTGACGCCGGCGGTGATGAAGTTGCCCAGGGAGACCGACAGCAGGTAAAAGCTCATCACGATACTTTTCATGCTGTTGGGCGCCTGCGTGTAACTGAATTCCAAGCACGTGATGGAGACCATGACTTCGGCAGCGGTCAACAGAATGTACGCCAACACCTGCCACGAAATACTCGGTGTGCCTCCGTTCTGAATCGACGTTTCAATCAAGGCGCTGATCGAGAACGCGAAGACGGTGACAAACATCCCGATCGTGATCTTGCGAAGCGGGGTGAGCGGAAAGAATTTGCTGATCGCGGGATAGACCGCGTAGCTGAACAGCGGCACCAGGATCAGGATCAGGAACGGATTGGCCGCTTGGATCTGGCTGGATAATAATTCCACCCCCATCACCGTGCGGTCCATGTTTTCGGCCTGCAAGACCCAGGCGCTGGCCGTCTGATCAAACAGGCTCCAAAACACCGCGACGAGGATGTAGATTGGGGCCAGTCGAAGCAGCGCCTGGCCGCCTTCGCCGGTGAACGCTTCGCGAAAGACTTGGGGGCCGCGGGGGGGAATGTGGACGAACTTGTTGCGTCCCATCCAGAACAGCAAGGTCGCGATCGCCATCAAGATGCCCGGCACACCGAACGCGATTTGGGGTCCGTATCGATCCAGCAGCCAGGGCGTCAGCACGGTGGAGGCAAACGCGCCCAGATTGATCGCGACGTAGAACCAGCCGAACACCTTGCTGAGCAGATGAGAATTCTTGGTGCCGAATTGGTCACCGACGTGGGCGGAAACACAGGGCTTGATCGCACCGGTGCCCAGCGCGATCAGGCTCAGTCCGATGGCCAGCCCCAAACGGGTTTCGTCGAGCGCCAGCGCCAGGTGCCCGAAACAGTAGAGCACCGAGAGGTAGAGAATGGTTTTGTATTTTCCGAACAGCCAGTCGGCCAGGAACGCACCCAGCAGCGGAGTGAAGTAGGCGGCCATCACGAAGGTGTGGACCCAGAACTTGGCGTCGTTGTCGCTCATCGGGTCGACGTCGCCGCTGTTGCCGATCAGGTATTGGGTCATGAAGACGGTCAGGATCGCCTTCATGCCGTAGAAGCTGAACCGCTCGGCCGCCTCGTTGCCGACGATGTAGGGAATCCCCGGCGGCATCGTCGTGATGGGATACGGCGTGGTTTGCCAGCCCTGGTTGTTTTCCGGGGGCGTGTTCGAATCCGACGTTTCGCTGGGCGGTGTATAGGGCACGATGCTTCGCCATGGTTGCGTGAAAGGAATCGTTCGCTTCGACGCACATCATGCCCGACTGGCCCCATCGGGACAACGGAGGTTTAGAACCCTCCCCGGCCTTTTCATTCGCTGGTTGCCCGAAGAGGTGAGCGAGGGGCGTTGCGTGGCGCCTTGCCGGTAACATGCCGGCTGCAATCAAACGCCGGCTTGTCCCACCGTCGCCGGCTCGGCCGGGCAATGCGGTGTGATCAGTTCGCCTCGGCTGATCACGACCAGTCCGCTTTCGGTGACCTTGAATCCACGTTCGGCATCGGCGATCGGGTCGAAACCGATCTCGGTTTCCGGCGGGATCGAAACCCCCTTGTCGACGATCACGCGCCGCAGCCGGCTGCGGCGCCCGACGTTCACCTCGTCAAACAAGATGCTGTCCTCGACCGAGGAATAACTGTTGATTCGCACGCCGGGGCCGATGACGCTGCGGGCGACACTGCCGCCACTGATGATCGCGCCCTGGCAAACCAACGAATCCATCGCCGTCCCCCGACGCGTCGAGATGCCTTCGCTGCCGAAAACAAATTTCGGAGGCGGCAACATCGGCTGGAACGCACGCACCGGCCAATGCTTGTCGTACAAGTTCAACTGCGGATCGATGCTGATCAGGTCCATCGTCGCTTCGTAGTACGCGTCGATCGTCCCGACGTCGCGCCAATAGGCGTCCGACTTGCGGTTTTCGTCCAAGAACGGAAACGCGCACACCAGGTGCGAATCGATCGCCTTGGGGATGATGTTCTTGCCGAAATCGTGATCGCTGTCCATCTGTGTGGCGTCGGCGCACAGCTGCTCGTACAGGAACCGGGCGTTGAACACATAGATTCCCATCGACGCCAAGCAGAACTCGGGGTCCTCGGGCGTCGCAATCGGGTTCTCGGGCTTCTCTTGAAATCCGATGACGCGGCCGTCCAGATCGGTTTGCATGACGCCGAATTGCCGTGCCTCGTCGACCCGCACGCGCAACGCACCGATCGTGATGTCGGCATCGAGCTTGCGATGGTGATCGACCATCGGCCCGTAGTTCATCTTGTAGATGTGGTCGCCCGCCAGGATCACGATGTGCTCGGGCTGTTCCCGCTCGATCGCGTAGATGTTTTGGTAGACCGCATCGGCGGTCCCGGAATACCAATTGCCCGCGATCCGCTGCTGGGGCGGAACGACGTCGATGAACTCACCGAGTTCGCGACAGAAGTAATTCCGCCACGCCAGATTGATGTGTCGGTCCAGCGATTGGGCTTTGTACTGAGTCAACAACAGCAGCCGCCGCATGTCGCTGTTGAGACAATTACTGAGCACAAAATCGATGATCCGGTAGAGACCACCAAAGGGCACCGCGGGTTTCGCGCGGTCGCGGGTCAGGGGTTCCAATCGCGACCCCCGTCCGCCTGCCAAAATCACCGTCAACGTGTCACGCATTCGAGCCACCCGTTCCATGGTCAGGTGCTTCGCCCAATCCCGGACGGACCACCCAGTAAATCGTTGCGAATCAATTTGGGTCGGAATCGATTCTGGTCGAAATCGATCGTCCCACGGGGGCCACCAGGTTCGCTGCCGGCACCCCAAGCTCTAAACAGCAATACGGAATAGCGTACCAGAATTTCAAGACCCGCCGCAGCCATAAACGGCGTGTAATCTACCCAAAAAACCGAATATCGACGGAATATCTGCCGTGGATCGGGTTTGGCCTGCTGTTTGCTACCGCCTGACGGGTCGTGCCAAGTTGTCAGCCGACGGTGCGAGCGGTGGACGGGCGCGCTACGATGACGTCACCCCGCGGACGGCGAAAAAGTGGCGGTGTCAGCGTCGAACTGGACATGATCCATCGCTTGCGGCGATCGGATCGATCGCCGGCTGTGGCGTGAAAAAATGTCAGCAGAGAACGAAGTTTTTACAACCAAAGCATAAGGGAGTCTCAACGATGCCCAATACGGTAATGTCCCCATCCTGGAAACCGATCAGTGGTGCCCTCGGTGCGATGATCTTGGGATCGCTCGTCACCGGCGCGGTGATGACCGTACCGGGATTCATGCGTAATGACCCGGGCGCCCAAGACGTGGTTGCGACGCAGTCGGCCGCCGTCGCGGGGCCGGTCGGCCAAGCGTCGCCGCTGCCGGGGCAGAACCTGGGAGCCGCACAGGATTTGTCGACGGCGTTTCGCAACGTTGCCAATTTGATGCGGCCGAGCGTCGTCAGCATCAACACCAAGGCGACTCAGATCATTCGCGGGCAACGGGTTCCGCCAGGGCTGCCGCCGGGTTTTGAACAGTTTTTCAATCTGCCCGAAGGCCAGCCACAACGTCGCGAAGAGAGCGGAATGGGAAGTGGCGTGATCGTTCGCAGCGACGGCTACATCTTGACCAACAATCACGTGGTCGAAGGCGCCGACGAACTGGAGGTCGAGTTTTCTGACGGAAAGAAAGCCCCCGGACGGATCATCGGCACCGACCCCCAGACCGATCTGGCCGTCGTCAAGGTGGACCGCACCGATCTCAAAGCGGCTTCGCTGGGCAACTCCGACGCCATTCAAGTCGGCGATTGGGTGGTCGCGATCGGCAGCCCCTTCGGACTCGATCAAACCGTCACGGCGGGGATCATCAGCGGGAAAAACCGGATCCGCGGCATCATCGGCGACGGAGCCGGGTTTGAAGACTTCCTGCAGACCGATGCCGCGATCAACCCCGGAAACTCCGGCGGCCCGCTGGTCAACTTGCGCGGCGAACTGGTCGGGATCAACACCGCCATCATGTCCCGCAGCGGATCGAGCGCGGGTATCGGTTTCGCCATTCCGGTCTCACTGGCCGCTCCGGTTTTGAATTCCATTATCGAAAACGGAACCGTACGGCGCGGCTTCTTGGGCGCCAGCTTGGGACCGGTCAATGAGGAAACGATCGAAGGCTACCAGTTGAAGGCCAAGCGGGGTGTGCTGATCGAATCGGTGCTCGAAGGGATGCCGGCCGACCAGGCGGGGATCCAGCCCGGCGACGTCGTCGTGGCGATCGACGGACGCCCGATGAGGACCCACGCGCAGATGCGGAACTATGTCGCCAGCCGTCCGCCGGGAGCCCAAATGCAGCTGGAGCTTGATCGTGACGGCAAGCCGCTGCAAGTCCGCGTCGATCTGAAGGAGCGCACCGAAGAGGTGATGGCCCAGTTCGGATCCGGCGAAGTGATGGGCGCCGAATTGGTGCCGGTCACCCCGGCGACCGCCCAGAAATATGGCTACCGGAACCTGGAATCGGGACTGATCATCACCGGCATCAAGGACAACAGCATCGCCGAACGCGACGGGCTGGAAGTCGGCGATGTCATCCAGACGGCGGGAGGATTGCCGCTGACCTCGGCCCGCCAATTGGAGGTGATCTTGGACGAGTACAAACGCCAGAATCAGCCCTGTCGCGTGACCATCCGTCGCGGCAATCAAATGCTGTTGATGGTCGTGCGGGAATAGCCCGCATGCGTTGGCGAGGGGCCGCGCGGCGCCCCTCGCTCACGCGCCGGCGGCTCACCTGTCGCGCTAACGCAGCCTCGGAAACGTCGCGGTTGACGCCTTGCAAGACTTTCCTGTCGGGTTAGCTTTAAACGGTCCGCATCCCTCGACTTTCCAACACGCGAGTTTTTCCATGGCTTTGACCATCATGCGTCGCATCAAATTCTGTGCCGGACACCGCCTGTTCGGCCACGGCGGAAAATGCGAGCACTTTCACGGCCACAACTACGTCGCGGATTTTTTCGTCCAAGGGGATGTCCAGGACGAGGTCGGCCGGATTCTCGACTTTTCGGTGCTCAAACAGCGCGTCAAGGGATGGATCGATGAGCATTGGGATCACAGCTTCCTGATCCACCAGGACGACGCCAACGCCCGTCAGGCTCTGGAATTGGTCAAACCCAGCCGATTCTTTGTGATGCCGTACAACCCGACAGCGGAGAACATGGCCAAGTACTTGCTCGAGGAGATGTGCCCCGAAGTGTTGGAAGGAACCGGGGCGCGGGCCTGTCAGGTCCGGATCTGGGAAACCGACGAATCGTATGCCGAAGCATCGTTGGACCCCACCGGCGGTGAGGCGGTGACCTATTCCGCGATGGCGGTCGGCGAATAAACCAGCCGAGTCGTCTGCCGCAACTGGCTCTTCGCTGCGGCATCACTGGTCAGACTCTCGCGAACCAGTCTCACGCGAACCAGTCGTCAACGACACGGCCGTGGACGTCGGTGAGACGGAAATCGCGTCCGGAATAGCGATAGGTCAGCCGGGTGTGGTCGATCCCCATCAGGTGCAGCACGGTCGCGTGCAAATCATGGACGTGGACTCGTTTCTCGACCGCGTGCATCCCGAAATCGTCGGTTGCCCCGTGCGTGTATCCGCCGCGCACCCCGCCTCCGGCCAGCCACATCGAAAATCCGGTGTGATGATGGTCGCGCCCCGCTTTCTTGGGATCTTTGTCTTTGTCGACCTGGGCGTAGGGGGTGCGTCCGAATTCACCGCCCCAGATCACCAGCGTGTCATCCAGCATCCCGCGGCGTTTCAAGTCCGACAATAGCGCCGCGGTGACTCGATCGGCGTCGGCGCAGAGCGTTTCATGGCCGGAGTTGTTGTTGCGGTGGGTGTCCCAAGGTTGCTTGCTGTTCTTTTTGACATAGAACACTTGGACCACGCGGACACCGCGCTCCAGTAGGCGTCGGCCCAGCAAGCAGCTGCGGCCGAATTCTGAATCGCCGTAGGCCTGTCGCGTCCGTTGGCTCTCACGCTGCAGATCAAACGCTTCGGACGCTTCGCGCTGCATCTCAAAGGCCAACTCCATCGATCGAATGTGTGTTTCCAACGCGGCTTCGCCGGGGCGTTGTTGTCGATGAATCCGGTTGAATTGTTGCAGCAAGTCCAATTGCTCGCGTTGATCGGAACGCGACAGGTGCGGGTGCCGAATGTTGTGGATCAGTTTTTCGACATCGGAATGATTGGTGTCGATCTCGATGCCCTGGTGCTGACCGGGCAGAAACGCGTTGGACCACAGTTGCGGGCCGACGACGGGCAGCCCCGGCGAGAGTGCGACGAACGACGGCAGGTTCGCGTTTGCACTGCCCAAGCCGTAGGACAACCACGACCCCATGCTGGGACGCGTCGGTTGTTGATGCCCCGATTGCATCAGCAACAAGCCCGGTTCGTGATTGGGGACATCGGTGTGCATCGAACGAACGACGCACAAGTCGTCGGCATGATCGGCCAGCTTGGGAAACAGCTCGCTCATCACGACGCCGCTCTCGCCATGGGCGCTGAACTTGAACGGTGATGGCATGTAACCGCCGGCGCGGTTCTTCTTGTCGATCGAATGGTCATTCGGCGATTGGCCCGCGTGTTTGGCCAGCAACGGTTTGGGGTCAAAGGTGTCGACGTGTGACGGTGCACCGTTCATGAACAAGAAAATCACCCGCTTGGCCCGCGCCCGGTGATGCAGCCCATCACCGACAGAGCTATCGCTGACAGTGGCATCGCCGGCAAGGATCTGGCTTGACGCCAGGGCCGACATCAAACCGACCGACCCGAAGCCGGCGCCGCTGCGACGGAAGAGATTTCGGCGAGAGAAGGTATCGTGCATGATCAATCCAACATGAACATTTCATTGCTGATCAACAGCGTCTGTGCGAGGCCGTTCCAACGTTCTCGGATGCCGTCGGCGACATAGCGTTCGGCAAGCTCGCGTTCTTCGTCACTGGGCGTTCTTCCGTAGACCAATTGCCAGGCAAACACGATCCGCTGGCGATCGGTCGGGCGGGCGGTTCGGACTCGTTCGGCCAGCATCGACGCGTGGTGAATCAGGAACGGGCTGTTGAGCAGAAACAGTTTCTGCAAGGGAGTGGTGGTTTCGTGGCGGCCGGGGCTGTGCGCATTGGGGTCGGGGAAATCGAACCGCGCCAGCATGGGGCTCAGGTCCAATCGGCTGACCTCGCTGTAAACGGTTCGGCGCCCGGTCGAGGTCTGTTGGGGATCGATCGAGCGGCCGCCGATTTGGGTGTCGAGTCCACCCGAGGCGGACAGGATGGCGTCGCGATAAGCTTCCAAGCTCAACCGTCGTCGCGGCATCCGCCAACGCCACTGATTGTCCGGATCGGTCTCGGATTGAACCGGATCGATTTCGCTGCTTTGGCCGTAGGTGGCCGACAGAACGATTTCCCGCTGCAACCACTTCAGCGACCACCCTGCGTTCATGAATCGAACCGCCAAGTCATCCAGCAGCAACGGGTGGGAGGGGCGCCCGCCGAGTGAACCAAAGTTGCTCGGTGTTGCGACGATCGGCGCGCCCATCAACTGGTGCCAGACCCGATTGACGATCACACGGGCGGTCAGCGGATTGGATGAATGAACGACCGCGTCGGCCAGCGCCGCTCGGCCGCTGCCGTTGCTGAATCCGCCGGCGAATCCGTCGGCAGCGGCAGGCTCGGTCTGAGTGGGTGTGAGCACGGTCAAGAAACCGCGTGGGACGGTTTCGCCGAGACGTTTGGCGTCCCCACGGATCATCACCTTTAAATCTTGTGGTTTGCCTTCACGGACGATGTGCACGGCGTCTTGTGGTTTTTTCGCTTGCGGGCCGTTGGTTTCGACGGACTCATCGAGCGGCCGATTGAACATTTCGGTGCTGGCAAAGACACCGGCCAAGGCGTAGTAGTCCGCAGTCGGGACGGGATCGTATTTGTGGTCGTGACAGCGTGCACAGGCGACGGTCAGCCCCAGCAAGCCACGCGAAACGGTGTCGATGCGATCTTCCCATTCGTCGGCCATCACCTCCGGGTCGTTGCGACGGTAGTACTTGGGGCCGAGTCCGAGGAATCCGAGTGCCACGTGTCGTTCCGGGGCGCCGGGATGAAGCAGATCGGCCGCCAATTGATCCCTGACGAAATCGTCATACGGCATGTCGCCTGCCAACGCGTGGATGACCCAATCGCGGTACAGGTAGGCGTTGGGATAGGTCAGCGAATCATTGTTGCCAACGATGTGCGCCTGGTCTTCGGCGTAACGTGCGACGTCCAGCCAGATGCGAGCCCACCGTTCACCGTGTTGGGGTGAAGCCAACAATCGATCGACGACACGGAGTTTGGCTTGGGGGCTATTGTCAGCCTGGAATGCTTCCACCTCTTCGATCGTCGGCGGCAACCCGGTCAGATCAAAACTGACACGCCGCAACCAGGTCCGTTTGGATGCCGGCGGGTTGGGCGACAGCCCGTGCTGCGAAAGTCTGGCGAAGACGAACCGATCCAGTTTGTTCGCCGCCCAGGACGATCCGGCACCCTCGTGACCGGCGATCTCACTGGGTTGA
>NZ_JBFHKV010000252.1:0-9030 GCF_041595215.1 Stieleria sp.
AACTTGTTTATTACCTGGTCGCCCGCGGTGGGGGGCTTATCTGCCGCCTTATCCTCGGGTGGATAAGTTTTTGACGGCCTTATCCGCGGGTCGGCGATAAGTTGTCACCCAATTATCCAGTTTTTCGTCAGAATTGCAACCCGATAGGGTTGACCAACCCCCTCCGTGGAGAAAAACTGTCTGCAGCGGGCTTACCAACCGGTTTCGCAGAGGGGGAATGGGCCGATGGCGACGCAGAATGGCGGTGGGATGCAGCAGTCTGGCAAGCCCGACTGGGCGTTGATTTGGCACAAAAAACTTGCCAAGTTTCATGGTGCGGGAGCCAATGCGGGTTGGCAATTTCGTCAATCCGATGTGATCGAATTCCTAATAGACCGCAAAAAGAATGGCGCGCCGGCTTGGAAGAGATTGAAAATCGCTGAGGCGCTTTGGGACTATCAGAAACGTTTTCACCGGGATGGCGGTGAGCGACTGGACCGGATCGTGGCGCAATTGCGTTACAAGGCGAGTTCGGAGCGTCAGGCAGAGCTATCGGGCCCCGAAATGAACGAAATTGTCGGGCAGATCGACGCCACAGAGGCCCCGGTGATTCAGCAGATGCGTCGGACAATGCGTCTGAACACCGGTGGTGATGAGCCACCGAGAAGTTGCAGTGTTGTTGGAGCAACTTGACGGAGTATATTTGCTGATGGCGCAGCTGATGTACGGTGCCGGGTTACGGCTGAGTGAATGCTTGAGCTTGCGTGTGAAGGATTTGGATTTCGACCAGAAGTTGATCATCGTCTGCGATTCCAAGGGCAAAAAAGATCGGCGGGTGCCGCTGCCGGACACTGCGGTGGATGGATTACGCCGGCAATTGGCTTGGCGAAAATCGCTGCACGACCGAGATATGGCCGAGGGCGCCGCATCGGTGTACTTGCCTCGCGCGATCGATCGCAAGTATCCCAACGCGCACAAGGAGCTGCGATGGCAATTTCTGTTCGCCTCTCGTCAACGATCCAAGAACCCGCGTAGCGGTCGAATGCACCGTCATCACATGCATGAAGGCACCTTTCCGTCTCGATTAAAGCCAGCGGTCGAGCGTGCCGGGATTCTGAAGCGAATCACATCGCATGCGTTCCGCCACAGTTTCGCAACGCAATTGTTGCAGGACAATACGGACATCCGCCAAGTCCAGGAACTGCTGGGGCACAAGGACGTCAAGACAACGATGATCTATCTGCATTGCTTGAACGACGCCGAGAAGGACGTCGTCAGCCCACTCGATCGTTTGCACGAGTTGCAGAACGCGGAAAAGACAAACGGGGCGTCGGAAGGAGGCCGACCCCAGCTTGCAGGGCCTGCCCAGGGTGGTGATTTACACGCCCCGCAACCAGAGCCATTGGCGAGTGATGAGACTGGCCTCCGCGGTCAGGCGGAAACCGACGTCCCCTCCCTTTCCCCTGACGAAACGCTCTCCGGCGAGTGCGCAACGGCCATTCCCAGTGGTGCAGACGGAGTGCTCGACAGGGTCAGGGCGTCCGTGCTTGCCATGCTGCGCCGGCCTCGCGGTCAGGGGTTCTTCAGACGCTTGATCCATCAGTAGTGTGGACGGTCGCGTCGTCCGCGAAGGATTCGCGATGGTATGGGGGAAACGTGGCGTGACGCGACTTGGAACGGCCCGGTTCTAAGCACCCGCGGACGGTAACGGGTCGCTGTGATCGCTCCAGAAACAGGAGTATAGGAAACCTGGGGAAAATGGAGAACCACTGTAGATGCTCTTTTGCACAGTAGTTCAAAAAAGTTCAGGAATTTTGAAAACAAAGGTGTTGCCAACCACCCCCCATCCCCTACCTTGGAGACCAACCGACTTCCACCTGGGGCAGACAAAAAGTCGCTGGGAGCGATCTGGAAAGCTCGGGACTCACTCACGCTCATGTTGCTGCTTGGCGGTAACGGGAGCGGGAGAGACGCAGTGTGTTTGCCTCACCGTGTGCGATGCGCTCTGTTCTACTCGTATCGATGTTGTTTCTTTCAGCGATCACCGCCGATCACGCGTCGGCTGGCTTGATCGTTTCAGATAGCCAGTCATTGGCGTGTTTGCCGACTAACGGGACGGTTGTATCTGAGGACGCCTCCCAAACCTCTGCGGTCATCCGATCTCCAAACTCTGCGACGGGGATGTCTCAGACCGCAGCATTGGATCAGTCGCACCAGAATGTTGCCGCTAAGGCGCATCCCGAGTGCCTGCTTAAGCAGCGAATCGCCCGTAGGACGGCTCGCATTGCGGAGGCCCGTTTGCCCGATTGGATTCCCATCTGTTTGTTGAAGGTCCCCATTTGAACGCTACGAGTTGAGTCGTAGCCAAACCATCACATGATTCTTTCACGGGGACGAGTTCAGATGAAATTCTTAACAAAAAGTCGACATCTACGCGCAACTGCGTTTTCAGTTGCAACCACTTTGTGCCTGGGTCTCACAAGTTCGCTTCAAGCAGGAATAATCTACGAAACCCCGCTCAACAGCACGGTGGGACCTGACAACAAGTCAGTATCGGCTCGTGCGACGTTTACGGCCGAAAGCAGCAGTTTGCTAAAGATCGAGCTCGAAAACACCGCGACTGACGGGAAGGGAAATATCACTCGACTGACAAATCTCGAGTTTAACGTTTTCGACTCAACGACTTGGTCTTTAGTCACCCCAACATCAAGCAGCGGAAGCGTCAAAGTTAAGACTGGCTCGAGTATCATCAATGGATTTACGCCCGCCGGACCAGATTCTACAGACATCTCGGGCGGGTGGATGTTTGGGAAGAATGTTCAGCCGGCTGGTTTCACCGAGGTATTCGATTACGGGATTTCGTCGACGGCCTTCAACAGTGGCAACCAGCTGGCACGATTCGACGGCAGCACGAACTTCGGTAATTATACCGACGGTTTCGGCAACAATTGGAAATCGGTCAACGGTGGAGACTGGGGATTGATTCCCGATGATCCGACGCCAGATACATATACCGGCCCAAGCGTGCGAGACACGGTGATCATTACTTTAGATGTTGTAGGCACGTTGAACTTGAGCGATATCAAGAACGTTGTGTTCACGTACGGATCTGAAACGGCAGGCGTTTACGGGATGGTCCCTGGACAAGCGCCTCCACCCAACATGGTTCCGGAACCCGCATCGTTCACCATTTTGCTCGCAGGATTGTTGTGCTGTGGCGTGGTGAGACGCCGTCGCAAATCCCATACGCCCAACTTTTCCACTCGGTGATTATCACCAATCTTGACGATGACCCAACGACAACCCTCAAAAGTGTAGATACTTGGTTGCTTCACTCGTGACCGAATAATCTCCAAACGGAATCGAGTCGTTCGAAAGAGAGGCTCGATTCTTTTTTGGTTGTTGGCGTCTCTTCCTTGGAATCGTTTACACCATCCGCGGGCCCTTGCTCGAATGACTGCGCGGGTTGAGTGACCTGAACCGCTCTCAACGTGACATGCTCCACCCGCTCTTGGGGCACACGATCTTCCAAGCCGTCTTGCCCATCGGACATTGAACGGCTTGATGACGACACATCGATCGAGCTGATCGCTGCGATCGCCAAGCGGTTCGCGGCGACCGCGCCTGCGGCCGCCGGCGCTTTGTTCTTGCCTTTGCCCTTACCGCCACCGCTTCCTCCGTCGGTGCCCCCACCACCGCCTCTGCCTTTTTCGTTGTCCTGGTTGGTGACCTGGACGTCATCGGCATCGAGACCGTTGTATGCGGTGTCACTACTTTGCGCGGCTGCAGTTTGAATGACGTACGCGATGTTGCGGTCGCGGACCGCATCATCGACTCCGGTCACGGTGACCGTCTGCGCGGTCGACCAGTCGTTAGGCGTAAAGGTTAACATGGTTTGATCGACGACCCCTTCGGTGACATCGCTGGATGAGATTGCAATCATCACATCAGACGTTGGTGCCGAGTCGAGTACCACACTGAACGTCGCCGAACCACCGGTTTCGCTGGTCGTCAGTCCGGTGATCGGGGTGACCGTGATTCCGGGCGGAGTGGGAGCGGCGTCATCATTGCGAATCATCCCTTGGGCGGTCGAGGTGACGAGCAGTGTTCCCGCCGTCGGAGTCGAAAGCGAGACCGTGAACGATTCATCCGACTCGGAATCCGTATCCCCGGACACCTCCACCGTAATGGTTTTGGAAGTCTCGCCGGCGGCGAACGTGACGATGCCACTGGGGAAGACGCCGCCGATGAAATCAGCAGTGTCCGCCGCGGACGCACCGCTACCGCTGACAGACCAGTCGACTTCTGCTGCGGAAGACGTCTCACCGCTACGCGTCAGCACAAACGTGAAGGCCTTGGATGCGGAATCACCTTCGGTTTGATCGGCGTCGGCGGCGGCAATGCTCAGATATCCGGCGTTCGTCTGCACCAGCGAACCACTCACCGAATAGGAACCCAGGCTGCCATAATCGCTGTAGCCCGTCGATGCCGGATCGCCCTGTCCGGCGCCGCTCACCTGGACAAAATATTGGCCGGCCGCCAAGGTTGCCGAAAGCGTCGCTGACAGCGAGCCGATCGGATTGGACGCGACGATCAACGCCCCACTGGCATCGAGCAGCGCGGCATAAATATCAAGGTTGGGACCACGTTCAAATGGTGCTACATCAAAACTGACATCGCCGGCGTCGGTGAGGAAGGTAAAGACATCGACGTCATCGTTGCGTTCGATGATTCCCGAATGGGCCACCGAGCCTTGATCGACCGACAACACCGCAGCGGTCGAAGTGGTGTTGCCATGGTCATCGGCTCGATATCCGAACCCGTTGTTTCCAGTGATGATGGCTAAATCATCTTGGGTGTTACTGGCATAGGCATATTCACCGCGACTCCACTGGGTCAGTTCTTTGTAGTAGCCGATGCCCATGATCGGTGCCCACCCTGTGGCGCCGCTGCCGTGCCCCTGGTAGTAACCCTCCGACGGCGAAGTTCGACCGTCGTGATTCAGCCCCAGAGCGTGACCCGCTTCGTGTGTGATCGCTTCAGCGGTGTATTTCTCGTTGCCATTTCCCAACACATCTTCAAATGCGAAAACAGGTGTGTCGCTGTTCCAATTGAAGGATCCGACGTAGGCAACGCCGCCGGCATTTCCATACCAAGATCCGTCTCCGCCGACGACGACACGAACTCCCCACGCCGTGTCGCCCGAACCGCTGTTGACCAATCCATCCAGAGAGGGCTCTTCCGTTGTCACGTCAACATCAAACGGAATGAAGTCCTCTGCGACGCGCTGCCAAATGGCGTGGATCCTTGATAGCTCGGCATCATCAAACGATGCATCGCCGGTGAAGCTGTAGGCAGGTGACACAATGTCAGCACCGCCGTTAAAACCATTCCACGATGTGCCCGATGTGATATGCCCGTCAAAATCCAAATAGATCGTTTTGGACGCACCGGGATTGCTGTGTAGGCGAAAGGTGTCTTCTAAAGTGGAAGCCGCCAAGCTTGACTCGCCGGTTGCTTCGGTGACCCCTTCCAACTCATGGATTGGTAGCGGAAGCGAGTGATAGACATTCCCATCGGCGTCGTCGTGATAGTCCGAGCCAGAATGCTCGACCTGCAGCAACGAGTTGGCGCTGAGCACCATGCGTTTTTCCAACGTTTGAAACTCAACTCGACGGCTGCGGATTGTTCTTACACGTTGGCGTTGTGTGTTGCGTCGTTTACGGTTTCGCATCATGAGCCCATCAGGAGAGAAGTACGAGCCGGGCAAAATGTAGAGGAGAGCGGCGACGGGTTTAAGCTGGGCATTCAATGCTGCCAACCCTCGTCTCGCCGATGGAAACTCTACGCCACCTTTCCGCCCAGTGCTTCGTTCAAATTTGGTATGGTTCGACGTTTTGTCGCTGGCGTCGGCAGAGGGGACTTGTACCTCCCCGCAAAACCGCCGCCATCGTTTCCAACGACCGATCGGCGACGTTACAGAGTCCCTGCAATCTTCGCAACGCCAGTGCGTCGCAACACCCAAACCGACCAATCAAGCCTACGAAGCAAGGTGGAACCAGGCACTATCCGCAGGGGGACCTAAGAATAGATTCCACCGGATGTATGGTGCGACGTCGTTTCGGCCCCCGGGATGGCCGACGTGATTGCGGGTGCGGGCTGTTGGTCGCACCAGCGTTTCCAGGCTTGGCGATACGCTTTCTCAAGCTCGGTGACGAAACGCTGTTGGTCTGCGATCGTCCGCCGCGTCGTCTCGCGCAGCGTACCACGCAGATGTTCCAGCTCGTCGAGGTCGCTGGCGAGTCGGCCAACGGAGGACGCATAATCGTCGACTGACTTGGCAATCCACTCCGGCTTGCCGAGGTGGTGAACGATCCCCGCGGTGCCCCGCGAGGGTCGGTTGGCACCATAAAAGCCGACGACCGGAATCCCCATCCACAAGGCCTCCATCGTCGTCGTCCCGCCCGCCCACGGAGTCGTGTCGAGGCCGAGATCGATCTCGTGATACGTTTCTAAATACGACTCGCCGCGATAGGTGCTGCGGACTTCGATTCGACTTTCATCGATACCACGTTGAACCAACGCGCTGATCAATTCCCGCTTCAACGAGTCGTTGAACCGCGTGTTGAACGCGAGCAATCTTGCGTTGGGACAGGCCTTCAAGGCAGCCGCCCACAGATCGTGCGTCGAGGAGGAGATCTTGAACGGTCGGTGCAGCGATCCGAACGTCACATAACCGTTGCGGCGGGCAGGCAAGGATGACAATTCGGGAGCGTTTTTGGGCGGTGCAAAACAAAACGATCCACCGGGAATCCGAATTAGTTCCTCGGTGTGCAACGTGGGCTCGCCGACGGGATTTTGCACGTCACAGGTCAGGCAATAGTCGATCGCCTTCAATCCCGTGGTGTTGGGATAACCGAGCCAGGAGATCTGGATCGGCGCCGGTTTATAGGCCAGCGCGGGCAATCGGTTCCCCGACGTGTGTCCGGCCAGATCCACCATGATATCGATCTGATCATCCAGAATCTGCTGTGCCACCTGTTGGTCCGAGTAACCGAGTGTCACGCGCCAATGATCTGAAAGCGACTTTAACTGTCCGGTCACGTGGTCTTCCACACCGGACTCGTAATAACAATAGACTTCGAACTTTGATCGGTCGCGAAGACTCAACAGCGGCTCGAAGAACGCCGTGACGGCGTGCTCGCGAAAGTCTGCCGACGCGTAACCGATCCTCAGCTTTCGGTTCGGATCGCGTACGTTGAGGTGGCGCTGAAGCGGCTGGACGTTTCCATGCACCTCGCCCCAGCGGACGTGTTCCTCGAACAGTTGCTTTGGATCGATGTCGGGATCGCCGCTCATCAAATACAGCAAACAGCCATGCGCGCCGCTCATGCGGGCATCGAGCTTGACAGCTTCGGCGAAGCATTCGGCCGCTTCACGACGCCGGTCGGTTTCGATATAGACGAACCCCAGCGAGCAGAGCGCGTGTGCGTCCGCCGGGTCGAGCTGCAAGGCAACTTGAATCTCCGACTCCGCTTTCGCGACATCGCCCAAAGTGAGCGACACGGTCCCCAAATAATGGTGCGCCTTGGGATAGTGGGGAAACTCCGCGATGAGCTGTTCCAAACGCTCGGCCGCCTCGTCAAGCCGCCCCAGATTCACCAGCGTCCGCGCGAGCGTCAACTTGGAAACGACATCGCTGGGACGGGCCCGTACCACACGCTGAAGCAACTCCAGTGACTGCTCCCATTTGCACTGGCGGCGGTAGCATTCACCGAGATTGCCCAGGACGTCGAGGTTGTCTCCGTTGCGTCGCAGCAGGTCATCATAGATCTGTTCGGCGTCGTGAAGTCGATTCTGCCGGACCCAACAGTTTGCCAAATTCATCGAGGCCTGTTCGGAACCCGGATTGATCCGAAGTGCATGCTGAAACTGCTCCTCGGCTTGTTCCAATTGCCCGAGTTCCAACAAGAAGACTCCGAAGTTGTTGCGTGTGTCGGCATTGTTTGGATCAACTGACACGAGCTGGCTGAGCATTTGCCGAGCCCGCTGGAGGTCTCCGAGCGCGTGATACACCAGCGCCAGATGGCTCATCAATTCCGGGTTATCGCCCAGCAGCCCATGCGCCTTTTCCAAACACTCCAGCGCACTCGGATAGGCCGCTGCGGAGTAGAGCGTCATGCCGAGCAGATGCCAGGCATCGGAGTGGTTTGGGTCCACGCTCAGCACTTCGCAATACAATTGCTTGGCCTGTTCCAGATTCCCCGCTTTCTGCAGCGTTAATGCGGTGTCAATTTTCGCCGCGAGTGCTTGCGTGTCGTTAACGGGCCGCTGTGGCGGGCGTGGTCGCGGCCTTCGTCGTTTCGGGCTTTTGGGTTTGCTGCGTGCCATCGTGACCTAAATCCAAATGAAAAGGGGGGCGAGAAGGCTGGACCTTAATATCCGCGGATCACCCGACAGACTCGTTCGATGTCTGATTCGTCAATCGCCGAACCGGTCGGCAGACAGATCACGCGATTGCAAAGCGTCTCGGTGCGGGGTAGTGTCAAATTTTGATTGCGAGCCATCGACCGATAGGGCTCCATCCGATGGCAGCCGGGATAAAAGTATCGACGGGCGCGGATCTGTTGCGCGTGCAACTGAGCCACCAATTCGTCTCTGCTGGCGCGAAAGCGACTCTCGTCGATTTCGATGACCACGTACTGCCAATTGGTCTGTTGAAGGTGGTCGTACGTCAACAGCCGCAACCCGGGAATCCCGTCCAAGTGTGCACGGTAGAGCTGGTGATTGTGTCGGTTCCTTTCCAGAAGCTGATCCAAGCACGGCAACAGCGACAATCCCATGGCGGCGCAAATTTCGGGCATCTTTGCGTTCGTGCCCAGATCGACGACGGTGTCCATTCCGGCAAATCCGAAATTTTTGATCAACGCCAGTCGCTCCGCCAGTGCATCGTCGTTGGTCGTGATCGCTCCGCCTTCGAACGTGTTGAAAAACTTGGTGGCGTGGAAGCTGAACACTTCACAGTCACCAAAGTTGCCAACCATCTGATCG
>NZ_JBFHKV010000253.1:0-9019 GCF_041595215.1 Stieleria sp.
AAACGTTCAGTCGTCCAACGACATGCCCCAGCGTTTGACCGTCTGCTTCCAATCGTCGACCAGAGCTTGCAGTAGAAACCAGGCGTTTCTGCCGTAGCGTGGGACCAGACGTTTCGGATCGCTGAGCATCCGATAGGTCCATTCGGCCCCCAGTTTCTGCCAGATCTTGGGAGCGCGTTTGGCGGTCCCGGCGATGAAGTCGAACGAGGCCCCGAGTTGAATGCTGACGGGAACACCAAGGCGTTGGTAGTGCTCGTGGATCCAGCGTTCGCCCTTGGGTTGGCCGAAGGCGACCAGCAAGATTTCGGCGCCGGAGTCTCGAATGCGTTTGTCTTGTTCGGCTTGTTCGTCGGCCGACAGGGCACGAAACGGAGGCGATTCGATTCCGGCGATCCGCATGCCGGGATAATCGCGTGCCAGTCGCTTGGCGCATTTCTCGGCGACCCCCGGTTCTCCGCCCAGAAAGTAGATGCCCCAACGTTTCTGACCGGCTCGACAAGCGAGTTTGTGAATCATTTCGCTGCCGGCGACGCGTTCGGGCAGTGCGTCCGATCCCAATTGGCTCCGCCATACGATCGGTTGTCCATCGGCCAGAATCAGATCCGCTGCTGCGGTGATTGGGGGGATGTCTGCTTGCCGGTGATGCAGCATCACATAGTTCAAGTTGGCGGTGATCACATAGCTGGGTTCGCCACGCTCGACGAGCTGTTCGATCCGGTCGACCGCCTCGGCCATGGTGACGCGGTCAAATGGCACCTCCCAGACGTTGCACCGCTGCAGCGGTGGTAGGGCAGGCGGCTGCTGGCGGTCCGGGTTTGCCGTGTTTTTTGAGGCGGGCGGCAAGATGACCGGGGACACCGGAGCGATCGGATTGGTGGTCGAAAAGTGTGCAGACATCGTTGCAAGTCGCGATCGTGGAGAAGAAACAGAGCTGGCGGACGAGGACTCCTTCCATTCAACCGTAGGACGCCAAGTGAGGAACCCTGGCCTTTGATGCGGCTTGCCCAGCCAGAGCGAGACGGCTTGGTGGAGTTGTGCCGGAGATAGCGAGTCTGCCGACAGTCCGCTCGCCCGTTCCGATATCTCCTGCCGTTGTTAGCGGTAGGGCGCCAGCCCTCCGGTCTTTCACGGTGTTTCCGCGCCGACACCGGACGGCTCGCGTCGTTCCGCTAACATCTGCTGCTGTTGTTAGCGGCCGGGCGCCAGCCCTCCGGTCTTTCGAGCGTGACCCCAACAGGGTCAAAGCCGGTAGCCGGAGGTGAGCGCAGCGACACCTCCGGACAATCGGTTCGCACCTGACGCGACCCCGAAGGGTGTCGAAGCAAATCGCGTCAGAGCCCTCGGACCGATCTGCCGCCTCGCCTCAACGAGCGTCTGGTTCAAATCTTTCGAATTGGGCGGTCTGCGGCACCGCCGGCGGATTGATTCGCTGCGACCCCGTCGGGGTCGATGGGGATTTGAGGCGTCCTCCCCGGAGGTGGCGCTGCGCTGACCTCCGGCTACTCGCTGAAATCCCTCCGGGATAACGAACGGCTCGCGCCGTTCGGCTATTACCTGTAGCTGTTGTTAGCGGCAGGGCGCGAGCCCTCCGGTCCTTCTCCGTGCTTGCGCGCCGACGTCTCACGCCGTTCCGCGAACACCTTCGTTGCCAGACGACACGCTGGCGCGAACCGGCTGACGTCACCTGCGGGATCCGCCGATTGGCGACGCTCCATGGAGTTGTTACGCTGGACCCGGTCCCTCCCATCGCCCTCGACAGAATCCTGTGCCCAAACTTTCTCTCCGATCACCGATCACTGTCGTCGTCACGCTGGAAGGGCTGGCGACTTCGCCGCTGGGCTGCTACGGCTGCTCATGGAACCAGACGCCGGCGATCGATGCGTTGGCGGCGACTGGCGTGGTCTGGGACCGTTGGAGTTCGCCCGTCGACCGGCCCGGCAGCCTGATCACGCAGTGGCTGGACGATTCACGCCAATGCATCGCTCGCCAGGCAGACCACGGCGCGACGGTCTTTTTGACCGACGATCCGAAGCTGACGATTCCGGAAGATCAATTCGGCTTCAGCCAGGCAATCGCGTTACAACCGACGCTGAAACGCCTCCCCGCCGAAACGGTCGAAGCCACCGTTCTGGCGCAAGCCTTTGCGGCGAGCATCCAAGCCATCACGCCTGAGACGCGATTGATTTGGATCCACAGCGGCATGCTTCGCGACCACTGGGACGCGCCCGTCACGCACGACGATGACGAGGAAGAAAGCCAAGAACCGGTCGAGGACGAAACGCAAGACCACGCCGGCGCTGCGCCCGAACCGTTCTTCTTGCCCCCCACCACCGATCCGCCCGCGCAAAAACTCTCCAAGAACGACGATCCCGATTTGTTGTTCACCTGGATGCAGCGGTACGCGGCTCAGGTTCGGTTGCTGGACGAAATGATCGACTTGCTCGGTGAATCCGTGCGCCGACGACGCCCCCGAATCGTCTTGGCCGGGACCAGCGGGTTTTCGCTCGGAGAAAACGGCTGGCTGGGTCACCATGTGGGACCGCTGCGCAGCCAAGACGTTCGGTTGCCGATGCTGGTTTCCTGCGGCGGCCCACTGCGTGTTCCGTCCTTGCAATCCGCCGCGGCGTTGCCCGAGTTGTTGGAACGTCTCCTGCATGACAAACCCTTGATCACTCCGGCCGAATGGTGCCGCAGCGACGATGCCCGGTCGCTGTCGGTCCGAACCGATTCGGACCGCGCCGTCCAAGCCGTGACAACACCGAATTGGTTTTACGTTCACGATGCCGACACCGTCGCCGGCGGCAAAGAACGCTTGTTTGTCAAACCCGATGACGTCAACGATGTCAATGACATCGCTCGCTTGCGGCGCGAAGTGCTGAATCAATTTGCCGACGCTGCCGATTCCGACGGAACGGAATCGAGCTGAGTGGACGGCATTCATCAGAGGTGACCATGTTAAACATCCTCGGATCCCGCAACTTGACCACGTGGTTGACCCAGCACCACATCAGTCTGGCGATCTCGACCTATCAGGCGGGGAAACTGTTGTTGGTCGGAACCAAACCTGACGGCGGTCTGGCCATCTTTGAACGCACCTTCAACCGATGCATGGGGCTTTGGGGAGATGCACAGACGATCTGGATGAGCACCCGGTATCAATTGTGGCGTTTGGAAAACATGCTGACAGGGCAATCGCCCGGCGGCGAGTTTGACCGACTGTTCGTGCCCCAGGTCGGATACACGACCGGCGATATCGACATTCACGATGTCGCCGTCGATGGCGACGGAAATCCGATCTTCATCAGCACGCTGTTCAACTGCATCGCAACGATCAGCCAACGACGCAGCTTCACTCCGCTCTGGCGGCCGAGCTTCATTTCAAAACTCGCCGCAGAAGATCGCTGTCACCTCAACGGGATGGCGATGCAAGACGGACGGCCCCGCTATGTCACCGCCTGCAGCCGGTCGGATGTGATCGATGGCTGGCGCGACCGACGCCACGACGGTGGGGTCGTGATCGATGTTCGATCCGACCAGATCATCGCCGATGGCTTGTCGATGCCTCACTCACCCCGTCTGTATCAGAACCGATTGTGGCTGCTCGATTCGGGCAATGGCTTCCTGGGCTTTGTCGATGACAAAACGGGAACGTTTGAACGCGTCGCGTTCTGCCCCGGCTACGCCCGCGGGCTGGCCCTGATCGGCGACTATGCCGTCGTCGGGTTGTCCAAGCCGAGAGACGATGAGCAATCGTTCCGAGGGCTGAATCTTGATCGAGAACTGGCCTCACGTGACGCGGCACCGCGCTGCGGCGTTCAAGTGATTGACTTGCGCAGCGGCAACGTGGTGCATTGGATCCGGATGGAGGGCGACGTGATCGGCGAACTGTATGACGTGGTCGTCTTGCCCGATACGCGGCGGCCGAAAGCGTTGGGGTTCAAAACAGATGAAATTGAACGCAATGTGTGGTTCGACGAGGGCGATGGGGTGCAGAGTTGGTCGGCCGGCGGGTAAGGGGGAATGTGGGGGAAGGCAGAATGATGGAAGGCAGAAAAGCAAGAGGGAGGCTGGCGAGGCTCAATAGCGGGGGACGGATTGTGGGGTAAGGGCTTGATGGGCGATCGAGCGTGACGCGCGGCGAGCGAGTAGAATGTGCGGCTCCCACAAGTGCATGACTCCCCCCTTCGGTCCCTCCTCTTCAGCTCGATGAAACAAACGATTCTGAGGTCGCGCAAGCGACGGCGAACAAGAACAGCGGACCGACGGGCAAGCGGTCGAATTCGCGGCGAACACTTGGAACAACGCATTCTGCTGGCCTCCGATCTCAATTTCCCTCCCTCGCCGCCGCCGCCCGGTGCGACCTTCGTCGAGCATGCGGTCATCGGGGACACGGTGGACGGGCCGCGGGGCGTTGCCAGCGGAGATATCGATGGCGACGGCGACAACGACATCGTGGTCGCGTCGTATCGAGACGATTCGATTCGCTGGTTCGACAACCAGGGCGGCGGTGTCTTTGCTGAAAAAACGATTTCCACGCTCGCCAATGGGGCACAAAGTGTGGCGATCGCGGATCTCGATGGTGACGGCGACACAGACGTGTTGAGCGCGTCGAAGTACGACCACAGGATTCGCTGGTTTGAAAACGACGGCAATGAGCAATTCACCGAGCACGTGATCAGTTCCGTCGAAACCAACGCCAGCAGTGTCGCGGTGGCCGATGTCGATGGTGACGGTGATCTGGATGTGCTCAGCGCCGCCTTTTTCTCCGACACGATCGCCTGGTTCGAAAACGACGGAAACGAATCCTTCAGTCGCCACGTGATCAGCTCCAGCGCCGATGGTGCCTACGATGTGACCACGGCCGATGTGGACGGCGATGGCGATCTCGATGTACTGAGCGCCTCGGGCAATGACGACACGATCGCGTGGTATGAAAACGACGGCAACGAGACCTTCACCGAGCACGCCATCAGCGTGACGGCGGACAAGGCGATCGCCGTGACCGCGTTCGACGCCGACGGCGATGGCGACGTCGATGTGGTCAGCGCGTCGTTTAGCGACGACACAATCGCCTGGTATGAAAACGACGGCAGCGAGAATTTCAGCGAACGCATTTTGACGACGTCCGCCGACCGAGCCTATGACGTCGCGACCGCGGATCTCGATGCCGACGGCGACATGGATATCTTGGCCTCGTCCCAAAACGATCAGATTCGCGTGTTCCTCGGCGATGGCGCCGGTGGCTTCACCGAGTACGTGATCAGCGATGATTCAGCCAACGGCGCCGACAGCCTGGCGATCGACGATTTCAACGGTGACGGCAAGCTGGATTTCGCCATCGGCGCACAGTACGGCGACAACGTGCTGTGGTTCGAAAACGGCTCGCCCGACTACGGCGACGCCCCCGCACCCTACCCCACACTGGCGGCATCCGGTGGTGCTTCGCACCTCGCGGTTGGCCATTGGCTGGGGGCGGCACGTGACGGCGAAGTCGACGGATTGCCGTCCGCCTTGGCCGATGGCGACGGAGCCGACGACGACGGCGTGACGTTTGGTCCGCTGCATGTCCGAGCCTTCGACGCCGAAGTCACCGTCAACGTACAAAGCAACTCCAACCAACCCAGTTGGGTCTATCTGGATGCCTGGATCGACTTCAACCAGGACGGCGACTGGGACGACCCCAACGAACAAATCTTCGACTCCGCCGATGTTCGCATCTTCGACTACGTGCTGACCTTCCCGATCCCACGCGACGCACTCGTCGGCACCACCTATGCACGTTTCCGCCTCAGCAGCGTCGGCGGGCTGGCCCCGACCGGTGAAGCCCCCGATGGCGAGGTGGAAGACTATCAGGTGACGATCCAACCGCCGGCACCCATGTCACCGATGTTCGTCGGCAGCGACATCAGCTCGCCGGGCGCATTGGGGGTTTCGGCGATCACGTCGGTGGACCTGGATGGCGATGGAGACCAGGATGTGCTCAGCGCGTCGGCTGGTTCCAATCGGTTCGAGTGGTTTGAAAACGTCGGGAACGAAAACTTTGTTCGTCGTCTGATCAGTGACCAGGGTGACGATCCTGAGGAAATCGAAGTCGAGGACTTCGACAACGACGGAGACTTGGATGTCATCGCCGTTTCCTATTTAGGCCAGAACATCGTGTGGTACGAGAACGACGGCGACGAAAACTTCACGCCCCACATCGTGTCGCCTGACGATCGCGGCGTACTCAGCATCGCGATCGGTGATGTCGACGGAGACGGTGATCGCGATTTTTTGAGCGCCGGATTTAGCTACGAGATCTTGTGGTATGAAAACACGGGAGCCGAACCCTACACCGTCCATGTAATCGACCCTTCGGCGGGCGCGGCAAAGAGCATTGCGGTCAGCGACGTCGATGGCGATGGAGACCTGGATGTCTTCACCGCCCACACCCTCGATGATTCGATCAACTGGTATGAAAACAACGGATCCGGGGCGTTCACCAAACACGTGATCAGCACCAATGCCAATGGCGCGTTGGGGGTTGCGGTCGCGGACGTGGATTCCGACGGCGACATCGATGTGCTGAGCGCGTCTCAGTCGGACGACAAGATCGCCTGGTACGAAAATGACGGCAACGAAAATTTCACCGAGCACGCGATCACGACGACGCTCGACTACCCGACTGCGATCTCGGTCGCGGATCTTGACCAAGACGGTGATCTGGATGTTCTCGCCACGTCGTATGGAGACGATCAGATCGTCTGGTACGAAAACGACGGTGACGAAAACTTCACCGAAGCCGTGATCGACGCCAACGCGGACGGTGCGATCGACGTCACCGTCGCGGATGTCGACGGCGATGGTGATTTCGATGTGCTCGGCGCGTCCAGCGGAAACGACCAGATCGCCTGGTACGAAAACGACGGCAACGAATCCTTCGTCGAAAACGAAATCGTCTCCTCGCCCTACTTGCCGTATGACGTCGCACTGGCCGATATCGACGGGGATGGCGATGTCGACGTGCTGGGCGCGACCCTCAATGATGACAAAATCACCTGGTATGAGAACGACGGCTCGCAGGGGTTTTTGCCGCGCATCATCACCACGTCTGCTGACGGAGCCACCAGCGTCGAAACCGCGGACATCGACGGCGACGGTGACTTGGACATCATCAGCGGTTCGTACTTCGATAACAAAGTCGCCTGGTACCGCAACGACGGCGGCGGCGCGTTCGTCGAACAGCTCGTTTCGAACGCCGCGGTCGGCGTCAACGATGTTCACGTCGCGGATGTCGACGGCGACGGCGATCCGGATCTGCTCTCGGCCAGTGGCTACGACGACAAACTGGCTTGGTATGACAACGACGGAAGCGGAAACTTTACCGCCAAAACAATCACGACGAATGCCAAGTTGGCCTACAGCGTTGCAACCGGCGACATCGACGGCGACGGTGACTTGGATGTGATCAGCGCCTCGTACAACGATAACAAGATCGCCTGGTACCAAAACGACGGCAGCCAGAACTTCGTCGAGAAAGTCATCACGACCACCGCGTACGGTGCGTCGTCCGTCCGAACGGCAGACATTGACGGTGACGGTGATCTGGACCTCGCCGTCGGCGCCTTCACCGACGACATTGTCTGGTATGAAAACGACGGGGCAGGCAATTTCACCGAGCGTCTGGTCCCGATGGAAGACTCCTACGCGTTTGACGTCACGCCGGGAGACATCGACCTGGATGGTGATGTCGACTTGCTGGTTGCCTCGCGAGACGAGTACGTGTTGTACGTCTTCTTGAACGACGGCAACGAAAAATTCCGGCAGCGTCCGATCGACTACTTCGTCGATGGACCGAGGCGGATTGAATTGGGGGATTTGGATCGGGACGGTGACCTCGACGTCGTCGGCGTTTCGAGTTTTGATTATCGATTCGTCTGGCTGGAAACGGTGCTCGCGGATCTCGGCGATGCCCCCGATTCCTACTCGACATTGCTCGTCAGCGACGGCGCAACGCACCTGGCGGTCGGTCCCCAACTAGGCGCCAC
This sequence comes from Stieleria sp., assembly GCF_041595215.1. Lineage (NCBI taxonomy): Bacteria > Pseudomonadati > Planctomycetota > Planctomycetia > Pirellulales > Pirellulaceae > Stieleria > Stieleria sp. Next base: position 8,028 of record NZ_JBFHKV010000253.1, read on the forward strand.
GCGAGACAGCGAAACCGATGCGATTCCGTCGCCGGACGCCGACGGTGACGGTAGCGACGAAGACGGCGTGATGTTCGGGACCCTCAAGCTTGGGCAAACCACCGCAGGCGTGAACATCGACCTGCAAGGCGGCGAAACGGCCAAGGTCGATGCCTGGATCGATTTTAATGCTAACGGAACGTGGGACGCCGGCGAACAGATCCTTGACAGCGTGACCGTGGTCGCGGGACTTCAAACGCTCAACTACGCCGTGCCGACCACGATGACGCTCGGGCAAACGTACGCGCGGGTGCGACTGAGCACGGCGGGTGACTTGGAACCGAATGGACTGGCCGACGACGGAGAAGTGGAAGATTACGTGATCACGATCCGCGAGGACGTCACGTACAGTCTGCCCGCGAGCTCCACCGACGTCACCGTCCGGCAGAACGGATCGAACGTCGAGCTGATCGACAACGGCAATGGCGGTGCGGTCCTGCTCTCCAAACCCGTGTTGACGACGCAATCGCTGCGGATCACCGGCACCTCCGCCGCAGACACCTTCAACGTCGACTTTACCAGCGGTGGCTACTTTGCCTTTCCCGACGGCATCGTGATCGATGGCGCCGACGATTCCGATTCGGTGGTCGTTCAAGGCACGGGAACCTCCACGGCGTCGATTCGATCGTCCGATGGCACCCTGGCCGGGGCAACCGTCGAAGTGACCCACGACGGATTGGTCACCGCAGTTCAACTCTCCTCGGTCGGCCCGGTCAGCGTGCAGGCGATGCAATCGATCCAGATTCAAGGCGACTTGGACCTGGGTGGGGAAACATTGAGCTTGGCCGCGACCGACCCGATCGTGCTGGGCACGATGACTGAATCGGCCGGGGGACAGATCAATTCCGCCGGACCGATCTCCGTCGGCGGCGCAGTGAAATTCCGAGCCCCTGACGGCGTGACTCCCGTCGTCGGCAATTCGTTCGTGCTGATGAGCGGTTCAGCGATCACCG
>NZ_JBFHKV010000254.1:0-8955 GCF_041595215.1 Stieleria sp.
CTGCGACCCCGTCCGGGGTCGAGGGGATTGTGGGACGTGCTTCCCGGAGGTGGCGCTGCGCTGACCTCCGGCTACTCGCTGGCATCCCTCCGGGATCCTCGGTTCGCTGCCGCTCTCCTTTGACACCTAACGGAGTGATGCTTGTTAGCGGCAGGGCTCACGTCCAGTACCGCTCAATCAAGAAGCGACTTACCGCCCGGCTTCGATCAGCGGTTTGGCTCCCTGGTCGATCAGCATCTCGGCAACTTGGCGTCCCAACGCGATCGCCGTGGTTTGCCAGGCGTCGGATGCCACGTCCAGCGTCGTGTCGGCTTCGGATTCCAAGCAGACTTTGCCATCGAGCGACAACACGCGGGCGACCAAGTGCAGGACCGAGTGAGGTTCCTCGCCGGCCGACACATCGGAGACCGTTCCCAAGGCGGCGATCGGCGCTAAACAGCCGCCGTGCAGTTGCGATAACAACGTCCGTTCGGCCAGCGTGCAGGCAGTCGAACGGGGAACATTGATTTGTGAGACCACTGCGACGGCATCGGCATCATCGCCGCGTACTTCGATCGCCAAGGCGCCTTGTCCGGGAGCGGGCAGCATGCATTCCAGCGGCAGCTCGACGCGGGGCAGATCATGCATTTCCAACCGCTCGATTCCCGCCGCAGCGAGCACGATGGCGTCGTATTCACCGTCCCGCATCTTTTGTAGTCGTGTCTGGACGTTACCGCGAATGGGTTGGACGTCCAGATCGGGGCGGAGCTTCAGCAACTGAGCCGCGCGGCGACGGCTGCCGGTACCGATTCGGGCGGCGTTGGGCAACGCGTCCAGTTCCAACCCCCTCGGCGAGACCAGGCAATCGGCCACCGTTTCTCGCGCCGGCGAGGCCACCATACGAAGACGCGGGTGGGCTTCGGTCGGCAAATCCTTCATCGAATGCACCGCCACGTCCCCCTCGTCGTCCAACAGGGCCTGCTGGATTCGTTTGGTGAACACGCCGACGGAGCGTTTGCCGTCGATCGGCCGCATGTCCACATCGCCGCTGCTGACCATCGGCACAATCCGCGGCGCAACGGTGTGCTTGGCCAGCAGTTGGGCGACGTGCTGTGCCTGCCAAAGGGCCAGGGGGCTTTCTCGGGTCGCAATCCGAAGGACGCGGGGATCCGACTCACCCGCCGGCTGATCAGAGGGCTGGCGGTCGGATATTGACGATTGATCCGGTGCTGGCAAGATAATGGGCCGAGTTCGTGTGAAGGCTAACGGACGAGTCGGGCGACAACCTGCCGACTTCGTTTTCCGGGTCTTAGAGTAACGTGCCAGATCCGAGTCCGACAACTCCACCGGTATTGCGATATATTGGATGGGGCGATCGGGTGGACGGATCTCACTCGACCTTCACCTCGCCCCTTCCCCACCGCGACGTCCATCACCTTGTCCCGATCCCTCTCCGATAGCGATGATTTGACGCCCGATTCGCTCTCCAGCGAGTTCGAAGGTCGCGTCGTTGATTCAGCGGAGCTTGGAAGTGTGCCGACGTATAGCGAAGCGGTCGGCGCCGATCCCGCGACCTGCGAGATCGGCGATCTTTCCGAACCGGAAATCGAACTCAGCGTGGCCTCCGATCAGGCGATTGAAGCGGCTAAAGCGACCGCCGTCAGCATCCCGGGAAAACGCTCGGCGGACTCCGAAGGCAAGGTGCCCAAGCAGATCGGCGAATATCGCATCACGGGCCTGATCGGTTCGGGCGGCATGGGTCAGGTGTTTTCCGCCGAACACGTGCGGATGCAACGCAAGGTCGCGTTGAAAGTGTTGCGGAGCGATCGAATCTCTGACGAAGCGTCGGTGGAGCGGTTTTATGACGAAGTCCGCGCCGCCTCGCGCGTCATGCACCCGAATATTGTCACCGCCTTTGACGCCGGCGAATTTGGCGGGATCCATTACTTGGTGATGGAGTACGTCGACGGATTGACGTTGACGAAACTGGTTTCCAAAAACGGTCCGCTGTCACCGGGAATGGCCGCCGCGATCGTGCGCCAAGCCGCCTTGGGATTGTTGCACGCTCATCGCGCCGGCATCGTGCATCGCGATGTCAAACCCGGCAACCTGATCCGCGCCGTCGACGGGACGATCAAGGTGTTGGATCTGGGGCTGGCCCAAATCAGCAACGTCCTGTGGTCCGAAGACGGTCGCGAATTGGGCCGCGTGCAAGACCCCGATTCACATCACTCACGCAAAGGACGCCTGATCGGGACGTTGGCCTACATGTTCCCCGAACAGCTCGAATCCCCCGACGAAGCGGATCCCAGAAGCGACATCTAGTCCCTCGGAGCGGTGCTGTTCTTTCTGCTGACCGCCAGGCCGCCGTTCCAGGGGGAATACCTGGACCAGGTCTATGGCCATCGTCACGGCGAGATCCCCGATCTGATGCAACTGCGCAGTGACGTCGACCTGGGACTGTCCAATCTGCTGCGTCGGATGATGGCCAAACGGCTCAGCGAACGCTACGCGTCCTTGGACGAGGTCGTGGAAGATCTGGGCGCTTATGCCGAGGAGTCGCACAGTCCTGCCTGGTTGGCGGAGTTCGTCAATCGACAATCCAGCGTCAATGATTCCACGATGTCCGGCGGGTCCACCGCGATCGCCAATCAACCCGTGTTCGGCATCGACATGGGGATGTCCTACGCCGCGGCGGCGGAATTGGTACAAGGGGTCGGCATCCACAACTTAGTCGCCGGCGCCGATGACCAGCCGTTGTTCCGGATGGTGATTGCCAACGACCACGGACGACTGTTGTTTGACATGGACGCCAACCAGATGCGTCGGGTCGCGCCGAAGCATGTTGTGCACTGCCTGCCGATGTACATCGGCAAAGACGTGGTCCGCCGCGAGATTGCCGGAAGCCATTGCCCGCCGGAAGTTCTGCTGGCGCTGGCGATCCGACGAATCGTCTCCAACGCCTGGCCGGGGCGCGCCATGCCCAAGTTGACGTCGATGGTGGTGCCGGCGTGTTACGACCAATTTCATCGACGCAGCATCAAGCAAGCCTGTCGCATCGCGGGGCTCGAATCCGTTCGTCTGGTCGACAGAAACGTCGCAGCGATCCAGTCACTGCTGTTGGACATCGATGGCGTGGTGTCCGGCGAGAACAAACCGATCGACATCAATTCGGCCGAAACGATGCTGTTCATCGGTTTGTCGGGACAAGCCACCGAGGTCGCGTTGGTGCAACGCGACGGCATGCAGCTGAAACAACTGGCCACCGCAGGCCATTGGCATACCAGCATGTTGAGCTGGCAACACCGCTTGGTCACGCTGGCCGCCGACGGGTTTCGGCAACGCCATGGTTTCGATCCGACCGAGCAAACGATCCAAGCGTCGCGGTTGCAGATGGCGTGCGAACATGCGATGAATTCGTTGCTGATGCTGTCGGAGGTGACGATCAGCATTGAAAAAGACGATCGCCCCTATTCGATCACCGTGTCGCGAAACACGTGGCTGGAACGATGTGCCGATCTGATTCACGGAATCCGTCGCGACATGCATGCGGTCTGTCAGCAGGCGGGCGTGCATCCCAAGAAAATTGGTTCGGCCGTGATCCACGGGCCGCTGTTGCGGATCGATGCCCTGCAGACCCGATTGTTCAAAAAACTATCGCCCGACTTGGATGTCCGTGTCGTCGATCACAGTGACATCGCGCGTGGCGCGGCCGCCTGCCTGGCCGCCGAATTGCCCCAGCGGAGTGACATGCTGTTGCCGCCGCGATGCGTTTCCAGCCAGACGATCGGAATCGTGATCGAAGACAGTCGCGGGCGGCGGCGGATTTTGCCGATCATCCCCCGCGGTGAAAAACTGCCGGCACGCACCAACCGAAAATTGACGATCGCCAAAAATCGATTCTCCATGACCCTGTCGGTCGTCGAATCCTCCGGCGTGAACGGCGACAAATGGCACTCGCTGGGACGCTACGAATTCCAGGTCGACAAGGATTCCAACAATCAACTCAAACGAACACGCTCCATCGGTTTCGAATTGAACGTCGATGGATTGTTGACCGTTCGAGCCCAAACGCCGGGGACGCCTGAAAGCAAGCGTCTGGCCGTCATTCCCGAACCGCTGTTGGACCCCAAGGACGAACCCGACTGGGCCCGCTGGGTGGCCGGTTTGGATCTGTGATCAACCGCTGACGGAAATCACCGCCTTGATGACCCCGGTTTCCGGTTTGGTGTAGGATTCGAAATCCGACAAGACTCGATCCATGTCGGTTCGATGCGTGATCCAAGCATCGGTGTTGATCATCCCCATTTCGATCAATTGAATGATCCGGGTGAAATCGCCGGGCAACGCGTTGCGTGACGCCAGGATCGACGCTTCGGGCTTGTGCATCGTCGGGTGCCGGAAGGTGACTTCGTCGGTCGTGATGCCGACGTAAACCAACGATCCGGTGCTGGCCAGATAGTTCAGCGCGCCGCTCATCGAGTGACGGTTCCCCGTCGCGTCGACGATCGATTGATACAGATCGCCGCCGGTCAGCTCACGCATCCGCTCCAATTCACTGCCATCGCCTTTGAACTGGATGGTGTTCTCGATCCCGTAATTGCTTCGGACGAACTCCAAGCGATCGGGGTTCATGTCCATCACGCTGATTTTTGCGCCGGTGAATTTCGCAAACTCCAGCGTCGCCAACCCGATCGGCCCCATCCCGATGATCATCGCATGATCGGCCGGTTGTGGATTGGCGCGGTCATTGGCGTGACAACCGATCGCCAATGTTTCCACGAGCGCGAGTTGGTCGAAGGAGAGTTTCTTGGACGGATGCAACTTGTCGGCGCGAACCAAAAAGGACTCGCACAGCCCGCCGTCCATCATCACGCCGATGACTTTCAGGTTTTGGCAACAGTTGGTTGCACCGCGACGACAGGGATAGCACGTCCCACAGTTCATGTAGGGTTCCACACTGCAACGGTCGCCGGCGGCAACGTTCGTCACGCCGTCACCGACCGAAACGACTTCCACGCCCAGCTCGTGACCGGGGATGCGGGGAAAATCGAAAAACGGAAACTTCCCCAGATAACAACTGATGTCGGTTCCACAGACGCCCATCCGATGCGTTCGCACCAGCGCTTGTCCGGGGCCGGGCGCCCCCGGCGGATCGATCTCGATGGGCTTTAACGTTTTGACTTCACTGATCTGTATCGCGCGCATGTTCCAAAGTTACTCCAAGTGATAAATGCGTTTGGCGGTGCCGCCAAAAAACTGTTCTTGTTCGTCGCTGGACAATTCGCCGGCCAACGACCGGACCGCCTCCAGCCATCGTTCATAGGTCGATTTCAACAGGCAGACGGGCCAATCGCTTCCGAACATCAATCGATCGGGGCCAAACGCCTCGAGCACGGTCTCCCAATACGGCCGAATGGTTTCAATGTCCCAGCAGGTGTCCCGGACTTCCGTGACCACGCCGGAAAACTTGCACGACAGATTCGGCAAAGCAGCGATCTCGCGGATTTGTGACCCCCACTGGGCATCGAGTTCGCCGTCCTTGATCGTCGGTTTGGCGATGTGATCGAGCACCATCGGGATGTCGGCGTGCGACCGGACGAACTCGATGGAACTTTCCAATTGCCGTGCGAAAATCAAGACGTCGTAGACCAGGTCTCGGCCGGCCAGTTGGCGGATGCCGGAATTGAATGCCGCGCCCAGGATGAATCGATCGTCGGGTTCATCTTGAACGACGTGACGCAAGCCTTTCAAGTTGTCGCTGCCGGCGAAGCGGTCGAGTTGCTCGGTGATTTCATCGGACGCAAAATCGACCCAGCCGACCACGCCTTTGATCAGCGGCTGTGACTGGGCAAGCGTGAGCAGCGTCTCGGTTTCTTCCAACGACTGTCTGGCCTGAACGGTGACGAAGCCATCGACGCCGTGTTCGCCGGACAGGCTGTTCAAGTCGTCGGACCAAAAATCCTTCCGCAGCACCGACATCCTGTCACTGATCCACGGATACTGCTCAGCGGAGTATTTCCAAAGGTGATGGTGGGAGTCGATCAACATGTCGGGACAACAACCGTGCGGGTAGTCTGTTTCGGTTCCAGGGACCGACAAAGTAAACGGCATTGGTTGACCGACGACAAGCCACCTTCGCGCCGCTCGGTGTTCCCAGCCGCGTTTTGTGAACAATCGGAAGGACCGGAACAATCGCCAACGCTGGCAAACCCGTGCCCGATTCACTGGAATTGCAGTTTCGTCTGCCTGGGATCCGATGCAGTCCGTACGGCATCCGCGAATGTCGACTGCCAGCTGCTCACGTTCCTCTCTCCGGCGATCGCCCACCCGCGGCGACCACCGGCGCTCGTCCGCGGTGGCGAAATCGCACCGATTCAACCTACCCAAAATTCTCATGTCTGAATTCGTCGCCCCATCAGTTGATCCGGATCTCGCTGACGTCAAGAAAACTCGCAAACCGAGTCGGAGGACCGATGCGGCGCAGTCACCGCTGGAGACCTATCTGCGTGAGATCAACGAGACGGCGTTGCTGACGGCCAAAGAAGAGCTGGAACTGGCCGCCCTGATCGAACAGGGCGATGTCGAAGCACGCGATCGAATGGTCCGTGCGAACTTGCGTTTGGTCGTCAACATTTCCCGCGGCTACACCGGCAAAGGCCTCAGCCTGCAGGACCTGATCGAAGAAGGAAACCTGGGACTGTTGCGAGCCGTTGAGGGGTTTGATCCCACCGTCGGAACCCGCTTCAGCACCTACGCCAGTTACTGGATCAAACAATCGATCAAACGGGCCTTGATCAACAGCGCCAAGACGATTCGGATTCCGGCCTACATGGTCGAATTGCTCAGCAAGTGGCGTCGTGCGACCGCCCGGTTGAGCGAAGAACTCGGCCGCACCCCGACCAACGAAGAAGTCGCTCGGGTGTTGGGACTGCCCAAGAAGAAGCTGCCGATCATCCGCAAAGCGATCCGCATCAGCAACAGCACGCCGCAAAGCGACCAGAGCGAATCGGGGTGGTCACTCGGCGAGATGGTCATGGACGAGCGTCTGAAAGCTCCCGACGAGATGATGCTCGATCACGACATCCTGCGTCACGCCATGGAACTGCTCGGCGATCTGGAAGAACGCGAAGCGATGGTCTTGAAACTCCGTTTCGGACTCGACGGAACCGAACCGAAAACACTCAAAGAAATCGGCGCCGAACTCGGCCTGACCCGCGAACGCGTCCGTCAGATCGAAACCGAAGCCCTGCGTCGGCTCGCCGACGGACTGACCGATCCCCGCGAACGGTTCGGTATCTAAACCACACCGCCAGACCAAACGGCAGAGTCTCCCAGCGGGAAGCGTCAGCGAGCGGCGCGTGGTTGCACCGCGATCAACGCCCGACACTGGCTCACGCCACGTGCTGGCATGCGCGCCAGCGGGAAGCGTCAGCGAGCGGCGCGTGGTTACACCCCAGCGGGAAGCGTTAGCGAGCGGCGCGTGTTTGCCCCGCGATCAACGCCCGACACTGGCTCACGCCACGTGCTGGGATACCCAGCGGGAAGCGTTAGCGAGCGGCGTGTGTCCGACCGCCCCTCCGCTAGCGGAGCACTACGGAGTTGGACACCGAGTTGCCCAGGTGTTCAAAATCGGTGAATGACCAAACGACGTTCTTCTTTCGATCGATTTCGATGATTTGCGGCTGGCCTTCACCGGCGTGACAGTTGCCCACGATGATGTTGCCGTTGTCGAGCACCTGCAACGTCGTCACCCAGGCCAGCGTGATGTCGTCTAAATCATGCTGGTCGACCTGCCAGACGATCTGTTTTTCCGGGGTCACCTCCAAGATGCTGTGTCCGTTTCCGGTCGCGATCAAGGTGTTTCCATTGGGCAGACGCAGGGCACTGAAGACGGAATCGCCAAACGCCTCCGGGCCGTGGCCGCCTTTGGGCTGCTTGCCGAACAGCGGCACGTCGTACTCCCAGACGATCTTTCCGTCGCGGTTGTACTCGCGGACATATCCGTCGCCTTCTTGAGCGACCAGATACGTCCACTGGTCGCCGTCGATGACCGGGCGGACCAGACGCGTGTCACGGTGGGGATGGGGGCGGTCGCGTTTGAGATCGAACTGTTTGTGAACCTTTCCATCGCGGTCGATCTCGTAGATCTTTCCTTCGCCGCTGAGTGCCACCATCACATGACCGTCGGGCAAAAGCGCGATCGAGTGCAATTCGACCTTCTCGGCCGTCGCCAATGAACTCGCGTCGAATCTCCAGACGATTTCGCGTGACTGCGCGTCCAATTCGACGATCTCGGTTCCCTGGTGTGTCAGCACGTTGCCGTTTTCGAGCACATGAATGTCATGGGGCGCCCCCTTCAGCTCCACCTTTGCCGTCACCTTCCCATCGGCATCAAACCAGAACAGCAGGTTGCGTTCATTGGCCACCAGCGGATAACCGGCGGCAAGCGGGGCGGCAAATAGGAACGCCAAGGACAGGCAAAGGATCGATCGCATGGATGGGAATCGGGGGAGCAAAAGTGAGGGGAATGTCTGACTGAGGGGCGACTGCATCGATCGTCTCGATGTTGCGATGGATTGTAACGCATCTGTCCCGGACGCGGTCCAAGGGAGACACGCGAGCTACACCGCCATCGGAACATCGCTGTCGAAATGGGGCTCGATCTCCGCCAGGCTGGGCAGACCGGCTCGTGAGAGCAGCTGATCGAGTTGTTGGCGCCGTTGACGGGGATCCAGCGGCCCGGCGGTGGCTGGTTCGTTCTCGTCAGGCATCGCCGGGTCGGCCTGGACTTCGGATAGTGTGGCGGCAAAACCACGTCGCCATTTTCGCTCGATCAGTTTGAACGTGATCACCACCAATGCCACGATCACGCCGATCGTGATGCCTCCCGCTTTCCAATTGCCTGAGATCAAGGCAAAGATCACGAAGGGCAGGCAGACCAGCACCGTCACCACGGTCACCAGCTTTGCCATC
>NZ_JBFHKV010000255.1:0-8954 GCF_041595215.1 Stieleria sp.
GTTGCCCCGACAATTTGACCTGTGCCTTTCTTGGTATGGACTTTCACAAAACCTTCTTCTTCGCCTTCCAGGATCGCGCGATCGACGTCACTGAAGTGCTGGACGTAGGTGTCGATTTCGATTCCCGCTTGCTCGGCGTCGTGGCCGTACAGCCCCACATGGGCGATTTCAGGTGACGTGTAAGTGGCCCACGGAATGACCAAGTCGCTGACCTTCTTTTTGCCAAACGGCCCGACGGCAAACAAGGCATTCTGGATCACGATCCGGGCCATGAAATCGGCCGCGTGCGTGAATTGATACTTCGAACACACATCGCCCGCGGCGTAGATCCTCGGATGGGTCGTCTGTAGCCGATCGTTCACGCGGACGCCTTTGGAATCAAAGTCAACACCGACTGCGTCCAGGTTCAAATGCTCCACGTTCGGTGCGCGACCGACGGCGACCAGCAACTGATCGATCGGCTCGTCGTAGTGCTGGTCGTGCGAATCGACCGTCAGCCGGATCGTTCCGTCCTGCCGGAGCTTTAACTGACGACCACAACACAACAGTTTTACCCCGTCACGCAGCATCGCTTGTTGAACGATCTCAGCCGCGTCACGATCTTCTTTGGTCAGGATGCCATGCTCGGATTCGACCAACAACACCTCCGACCCCAGCTGGGCGAATGATTGCGCCATCTCGCATCCGATCGGGCCGGCACCGATGATTCCCAATCGTCGCGGAAGCTCGGTCAGCGAGAACACCGACTCGTTGGTCAGGTAGTCGATTTGATCGAGTCCGTCGATCGGCGGCGCCGCGGCTCTGGCACCGGTCGCGATGACCGCCCGCTTGTACTGCAGCTTGGTGCCGGCGACGTCGATGGTTTCGGAGTCGACGAAACTGGCCTGTCCGAAATAGACATCCACTCCAAGATCGCGAAAACGGTCCGCCGCATCGTTACGGCTGATGCCGGCGCGCAGTCGACGCATCCGCTGCATCACTCCCGCAAAATCGACTTCCGCTCCACCGGGCACGTCGACGCCATAGTTCGAGGCCTGCTTCACCGTGGCGGCAATCCGCGCCGAACTGATCACGCCCTTGGACGGAACGCAACCGACGTTCAAACAATCGCCGCCCATCAGGTCGCGTTCGATCAGGGCCACGCGGGCACCCAAACCCGCGGCGCCGGCGGCGGTCACCAGACCGGCGGTCCCGGCACCAATGACGACCAAGTGATAAGGAGCCTCGGGTGCCGGATTGATCCAGGTCGGCGGATGAACGTTCGCTTCAAGTTGTTCGTTGTGCTGGTCGCGCGGTAGAAGTGCGTTCATGCTGTCGGTGTTCCAGGCTTGCTTGGCGGTTCGGTGATCTGACGGCACGAAGCACGTTCACAAGATGCTCGCGCTCGCTTCCCAATCGCATAATAGTGAACTGAGCCTGCGGACCGCCAAGGGTCGCTGACCGCGAAAATACCGTCAACGCAATCGATCGCAGGCTTCCGTCAAATCCCGCAACCGCTGGCAGGCCGTCGCGGACAGCATCGACGGGGTCGCGCGCCAGCTCCAATTCCCCTGCGTCGTTCCCGGCACGTTCATGCGCGCTTCCGCGCCCAAGCCCAACAGATCCTGCAGCGGAGCGATCGCCAGGTTTGCCGTCGAGGACCAAGTCAGACGCAGCAGTTCGGCAGCAGCGGGCTCACCGTCCAGACCGGGTTTCTCCAGGACGCTGCAAACCGTTTCCTGCTCCTCCTCGGTGAGCGATTCGAACCAGCCCCGCGTCGTGTTGTTGTCGTGCGTCCCGGTGTACACCACGGTGTTGGGCACGTGGTTTTCCGGCAGATAGGGATTGTCCGGCGTGCCGTCAAACGCGAACTGCAACACACGTGTTCCCGGTAGATCAAACTGGTCACGCAGCTCGTTCACGTCCGGCGTGATCAACCCCAAATCCTCGGCGAGAAACGGAAGTGCCCCCAGATCCGTTTGCAGGGCGCGAAAGAAATCGGCACCCGGACCAAGCTCCCACTCGCCGCTGAGTGCCGTCTCCGCGCCGGCGGGCACGTGCCAGGCAGCTGCGAATCCGCGGAAATGATCCAGGCGAACCAGATCCACTTGAGTCAACAACGCTCGGATGCGTTGGATGTACCAGCGGTAACCGGTGGCTTGTAGCGCCGCCCAGTCATAGACCGGATTTCCCCACAGCTGACCATCGGCGCTGAAGTAATCCGGCGGGACTCCGGCGACGAAAAGCGGCCGACGCTCCTCGTCCAGCAAGAACATTTCCGGATTGGCCCACACGTCGCTCGAATCGGCCGACACAAAGAACGGCAGGTCGCCGATCAACCGCACACCCTTGGCATGGGCATAGGCTTTCAATCGCGCGATCTGACGGAACACCAGGAACTGGCTGAATCGAACCTGATCGATTTCGTCCGCCAGATCGCGGCCGGCTTGGGCCAACGCGTCGGCGTCACGATGGACCAGTTCGCGCGGCCATTGCAGGTAGTGTTCGCCGTGCCGATCACGCAGCGCACAGAACATCGCGAAATCGTCCAGCCAGTGCGACGCAGCCAGACAGAATTGCTCGTAAGCCGGTCGCAACTCGGCGTCGCCGGCGCCGCCGCGAAAGTTGGTCCAGACCGTCGTCAGCAACCGCTGCTTGAACGCGATGACGGAATCGTAGTCGACGGAGGTTTCCGAGTCGCTCGCGGCGGAATGGGACTCGTCGGCCAGCTCGTCAGCCTGCAACAGACCCTCGGCGACCAGCTCGTCGGGACTGATCATCAGCCAGTTTCCGGCGAACGACGACAGCGACGAATACGGGGAGTAACCACACCCGATCGGTCCCAGCGGCAAGACTTGCCAACAGGATTGCCCGGCGTCGTGAAGCCAGTCGATCCAAATCCGCGACTGCGGCCCCAGGTCGCCGATGCCGTAACGTGACGGCAGCGACGTGACGTGCAACAAGACGCCCGCGGCGCGATCCTGGAGAGAGAACACGGGGTTTGGCTGGCACTCGTCAGTCATACGGGTCCCTTTGATTGGCCGTCATCATCTCGTGGACGAGCCGAACGGGGCCGGTCGATGGGTTGGGGCCGGCCAGTGGGTTGAGGCGTGCGTTCTGTTGCGGCAACACACTCGCCGCAGACATCGAGCAACAGACCGGTCGGCGACCGATCAGTCAAGCCGGTCAACCGGCTATCGCGGTTGAACTCACGCTGCCATGCCCTAGCGCCGGTTTCACCCTCGAATCACGCGACAAGACACGAATGCTCTGGCCACATTCAATCTTGACGAAGCACTCCAGCAAGTTTACAGCCCGACCTTGGTTCGCTTGTCAAACGCAACCCTCAATTCAGATCTGCACCATTCAGATCTGCACAGAGCACTATGCGCGAATCGCATCCACGGCTCTCGCGTCGCGTTTCTGGGGGCCGAGGAGATCCTTGCAGCCCATCGCGGTCAGCATCGTGTTGTAGACGTCGACACCCTCGGCACCGACGTCCAGGATTTGGCCGGTTTTGAAACGCCCCCCGGCTCCGCTGATCGCATGGAACACGCCCGACAGTTCGCGTTTGACGTCGTTGTGACGCCCGTCGCCGGACTCGGTGGAAATCGTGATCAGTGAGTTTTCCAGAATCGTCTTGCCATTGGCGTCCACCGAATCCTCGGTATCGAGTCGGCTGAGGAAGTAGGCGACCTCGCGCATTTTCAGGTGCGCGTGGGCGCGCAGCGCTTCGTTCTTCTTGTTCTCATTGAACTGATGCCACCACTCGTGGCTACAGCCCGCCGAACCGGATTTCTTGTGTTGTCCTTCGTCGTCGAATTGAAAGACCTTGCGGCCGTCGTAGTCGTAGTCACCTTTCAGCCGAATGCGTTCGCCGGCGGCTAAAAAGGTCAACGCGCCGAAGCGGGTGCGATCGGTTTGGATGGCCAAGGCGTACAGATCGGCCATCAGACGCCATTCCGACGACAATTCCTCCAGCGTGATATCGATGCCTTCGCCGCCCGGATCGGCCGACCCGCCGTGCAGCAACTGCGACTGCGGCGGCAACGGAGGCGCGCCGTCGACTTTGCCCTTCATCGCATACGCCCGCTGTTCGAATTCACGAATCCGGTCCAGATGCTCGGCGATACGTGCCTTGGAAGTAGAACCCAGCGGAGAGTTCGCGCCGGTGTAGAACTTGTACTGGTCGACGACCGTATCCAGCACGCTCCGTTTCAATCGAGCGCGGCGTTTGTCGGGATCCTCGTCGGCCGCGCCGATGGTTCCGAACACGCGCTCGAACAGGTCACGCGGTTTTTCCTGCATCGTCGCGGCAACCGTCCCGTCGGCGTTGTAACTGTGAACGTACCGACCGATCCGGCTGCGGCGAAAGAACGTTCCGGCGACCAGCGTGGGCACCATGCCGGCCGGCATGCCGTCGCGATAGTGGTTGCGACGGATCACTTGATCGATCGACGCGCCACCCGCCTTCGCTTCACCATCGGGCGGTTCGGCGGTGAACGCCGCGGTCGCGCCGTCGTAGTGCGCGTTGATGCCTTTCTCGTCGGCACGCAACTGATCGACGCCGCGCATGATCAGCAATTTCTTGCTCAACGGTTTCAGTGGCTCCAGCACTCCGTCGAAACCTTCTTTCTGCAGCGGGGCCGGGATGCCGAGTCCGAAGAACACATTAAACGCCCGCACCGGAACATCCACCTGCTCGGCCGCCATCGCCTTCGTCAGCGTCATCTCCTCCAACAACGGCAACCCGATCGCGACCGCCCCGGCGCCTTTGACCGCGACGCCCTTGAGCAGGGTGCGGCGGTCGATTCGTTTCCTGTGCATCAGCCTATACTCCCAGAATTAATCTGTTTGGTTTCTACTCGGTCGCTTCGGTTCTGGCCCGCTGAACCAGATCGCTCATGACAATCGCGGTGATCAAGTCGGAGTAGGTTCCGCCGGCTTGTTGTGCCGTCTGGTGAATCTTGTCGACAGTCGCAGCATCTTCGGCGACCAGCGGTCTGCCGAGCGCGAACTGGGTCATCTTCCAGGTCAAACTTTGCTGCACCCGCTCGCTGGTCGCCAGCAGATCCATCAATTCGTTCGATGTCTGATACGCCACCGGTTTCGCCGTGCCTGGAAACAGCACTTCACCGTCGTCACGCAGTGTGTTGCCATGCTCGTCTTTGTCGTGGTACGCACCGATGCCGTCGAATTTTTCCAACCCGAACGCCAGCGGTTCGAAACGGGTATGGCAAACACCGCACTTGTTGTCCGCGATGCGAGTTTCCGCGATCCCTCGTTGGGTCAGACCCGTTTTGGTCGGCGGTGGGACGGTGTTGACGCAAGGCGGAGGTGCGTTGATCGTGCCGCGCAGCAAATCGTTCAACACAAACAAACCGCGCGCGACCATGGACGCTTCATCACCGCCGATCGTCAACACGCTCGCCTGAGTCAGCAGGCCGCCGCGACTGGGGACCTTCGTCAGATCGTATCGAGCGGGCTTGCTGTCAGTGCTCTTGTCCGTCGGTTGGAGTCCGTAGTGCCGCGCTAGCGCTGGGGTTGCGAAGGTGACTTGTGTGTTCAACAAATCCGAGAGTGGCCGATTCTGGGTCCACACCACCTCTTTGAAATAGGCGAGTGTTTCCTGTTGCATGTCCGCAGCGAGCTGTGCATTCCAGTTCGGAAACCTCTTGGCATTGGGGCGCAAGTTGGCCAAGCGTCCCAGGTTCAACCACTGTGAAACAAACTCCTCGGAACGCTCGATCGTACGGGGGTCTTTGAGCATGCGTTTGACATGGGCTTCGACCACGGTTCGGTCCGTCAATTCGCCCTTCTCGGCCGCACGCAGCAAGTCCTCGTCCGGCGGCGCTCCCCACAGGATGTAGCTCATCCGGGACGCGAGTTCATAGTCATCGACCAGCCGCGAACTGCCGTCGCCGTGTTGGTATTCGATGCGGTACACGAACCGGGGCGATTGCAGCATGGCTTGCACGATATAGCCGATCGCCTCTTTGAAATCGCCGCCGGCGCTGGCCACCGTCGTCGCGATGCCGCTGTACTTGTTGATCTCGTTGGAATCCAGTGGACCACGCAGCAACCATTTCCCCATCGCGGCGACGTGATCGCGCATCGTGTCGTCGGTGGAAAGTTTTCGACTCTTGGAGAACCGCCCGGCGAACTCCAGGATGTCCATCCGGCTGACGATGATTTCGGCCAGCTTGTTGTAGGCTTCGACATGCTTCAAATCGATGTTCAAGTTGTAGGCGGTGTTGTTGAAGCCGTCGGCACGCAAGTCGGGCGGCAGAATTTGCGTGGCTTCGTTTGCAATGTCGACGCCGACCGCGCTGCGCACCGTGGCGATGTACTCGCTGACGGTCAGTCGCTGCAACCAGACTTCACCCGCATGGCCTTCGTTCAGATAGACCGCCGGATCAATTGCCTCGACCGGCCAGGCCGCGCCGGAGTCGATCCAGTTTCGCAGCGAGTCTTTTTCTTCGGGTGACAGGGGTGGACGATCCTTCGGCATCTCATCCGAGGAGACCAATTCCCAGAGCAGACTTTGCGACGCTTTTCCCGGCACGACCACCTTGCCGCTTTCGCCCCCGGCCACGGCGGACGCCTTGTGGGACAGATCCAGTTCGCCCTTTTTGATCGCCGCGTCATGGCATTCGAGACAATGTTTTGCAAACAGCGGCGCGACGTGTCGGTCGAACAGTAGCGTGTCGGCTTTGGCAACGTTGCCGGCGGAGGACGCCGCACGCCCGGCACGACTTCCCGCCGCGAAATTCTGCCGCACGTCCTTGTCCGAGAGCGCCCGATCGTAGACGGCCACCAGATGCAACTCTCCCAGCCAGGGTCGGTCTTTCGTCGCTTCATTGGCCAGATACAATCGCTGTCGATGGTCCCAGTTGCGGAAGTTGCCTTTGACCGTTTTGCCGGCTACGCGTTTTCCATCGAGATAAATCGTCGTCTTGCCGCCGGCGTCGCGGGTGAACACGACATGGGTCACCTTGGTTTGCAAGGATCGCTTGGGACTGCTCGTTGAGGGAAGTCCATTGTTGTCACTGCCGGTCGCTCGTAGCCGAACGTCGTAGAAATCCTTGTCTTGTCCCAGCGTCAAATTGCGCTGGCTGGTGTCCGCGGAGATCGTAACGATTCGGGCCGGGCCGGACTGGGATCGATTGGCAGGTTTCAGCCAGACTTCGACGCTGATCGCATTGGACTTCTTGACGGCATCGATGATCTTCGTGGCGGGTTGTGTGGACGCGATCGACGAAGACGATTCGACCACCAACGACCCACCGGAACGTTGCACGCGACTGGATCGATCGATCACCAAATTCAACGGTTTTCCGACGCCACTGCGATCGACAATCGTCTGCCCGTCGTTCTCACTGAAGTCGTATCGAACCAGCAAGCCACGCTCGACGCGATCGACGGCACGAGCGACAGGCGCGATGAACGCCAGGGATGCTAGCGTCAGCAGAGTCCGAAATTGCACAAGACGCCTCATTGGGTTTTTGTCGGGTGCACCCCAAAACTGGGTGCGAACCATCCAGCAGTATAGCGTCACCGCGGCGATCCGCGTCGCGAAGTCAGCACAGACGCCCCGACCCTGGCTCGCAACGCTGTGAAGCATTTTTTAGCGGTAGGGCGCGAGCCCTCCGGTGTTTCGGGAACGATTGGGGACCGGAGGGCTCGCGACCAATACTGCTAAATCGAGATTGATGCGCCGCCCGGACGCTGGCGCGAACCGGCTGAGGTCAAACGATGATCAGCCGTTTGGCGCGGGGCCTACGGGGCCCCTCACATGGCACCCTCTATCCAAACGTTGCCGGAGCACTAGGCGGCCTGAGACGCTCGAATCATTTTGAGTTTGCGTCGGATTCGGCGGATGGGCGAGTGCAAGTTGCGACGCAGAAAACTGCCCAGTACGACCAGATCGGGGCGACTGGAGTAAGCGGGCATCAGCTTCTTGGCATTTCCCTGAAAGTGGATCGCGTGCATTCCGACCAACTGCCCGGTTGCGGTGTCGGTCGCGTACGGCAGACCGTCTCGCCAACGGATCCGTTTGCGACCGGCGGCGTCGTAGCCCTGGGACAAACAGAGATTATCGTCGAAGAACCGTCCGTTGATCGGGCACGACAAGTCCCCGATCGACAATCCAGACTCGTGGCGAAACCAAGCCAGTGCGGTCATGTCGGAGACACCCTGGCCGTCGCGTTTCAACTGAGCCTCGGCGTAATCCGCCAACCGCTGCCGCTTTTGCTCAGTGGGTTCGTACATCGATTCACAAAAACGACAAAACGCATCCAGGCCGGTACGTGCTGCGACCAACATGGCGTGACCGCTTACCGTGCAGTATGCCAGAGCGTCGCCGGCGAGCTCCGCCGCGACCTCGTCCAGGTCACTGTAAACCAACACATCGGAATCAAAGGTCCAGGCGGACTCGCAATCCTGTTTGCCCATCCACTCGTTGAGAATGAACCAGCGTTCAAAACAGAATCGTTCCCAGTCGACGCGATTGCGGCTGTGGTGAACGTAGCGCTCGGCGAATCGGGCCGCGCCGTCGAAGAAATCTGCGGCGCAGTAATGCTGGTCGACGAATTTGAGCGTGCGGTTGGAATGATCGCCCAACAGCACAATCGGCGAATCCGGGTTGTGTAGCTTGGCTTGACGGGTCGCCAGATGGAGATGCTCGCCGCTGCCACAATGAACAAATACGATGGGGCGTTGCATATAGAGTCACTCTTAGCCCAAGTGAAGACGGAGACAGACTCCGCCATGCGCGACGCAGCCGTGGCGACCTCGCCACCCGCGCGATCCTAAGGGTCTAGTTCCCCCCCCCGGCAAGAGCAGTCCGAATCGTGGTGTGCTGGCAAGCCACTGACCGCTGGCAAGCCACTGACCGCTGGCAAGCCACTGACCGCTGGCAAGCCACTGACCGCTGGCAAGCCACTGACCGCTGGCAAGCCACTGACCGCTGGCAA
>NZ_JBFHKV010000256.1:0-8932 GCF_041595215.1 Stieleria sp.
CCATCGGGCGAAACGGTGATCCAAATCGACCGCGCCGACACCGCGTTGACGGTGATGGAACTGCTGGGATTGGATCCGGCGGCGGTCGGTGAAGTGTCGCTGCGTGGCGTGGGGTTGGCGTGTAGCGTGGCCGAAGGCGGTTCGTCGATCGAATCGGATTTGGCCCCCTTGTTGGAACCGAGTGACCAGCCGGAATCCCAGATCTCCGCATCGATCCAGATCCAAGATTTTGGCGCGACCGCCACCGATTCGACGTCGGGTGAGTCTTGGTCGCTGAGCCAATCGAATGTCAGTGTAAGCATTGAGGGAGTGCGGATCACCGGTGAGATCGCCGGGGTGGTCAACGAACCCGGCGGCAGCGGCGGAGCGATCCAAAGCCAGTTTGTCTGGCAAGCCGAGTCGGCCGAGTTGTGGAAGGTGTCGTTTGAGACCGAGTCGTTTCCGCTGTCGGTCGCCAACCTCGTTGCGCTTCGATTTGCGGGGGCGATCGACGGATTGCCGCAAAAATTTTCCGGCGACACGACCGGCCGGTTGCAACTGGTCGGTGCTGCCGACGGAGCGATCCAGGCCAGCTTGGGTGACGTGCGGATTCGCAATCTGCAGACCATCGTGTCGTCCGGCGGTGGGCAAGCATCTGATGGTCAGCCCCAGGCGGTTCGAACACAAACCGGCCAAGTCCGACAATGGAACAATGAACTCGCGACCCTGGACGGAAACGTCGCGCTCGCCGGCGGCTGGCTGTCCGGCCGCGGGCTTGAGCTGACGACTGATTTCGCATCGGCCACACTGAACGGTTCGTTCCCGACCACGATCTCATTGGTCGGCTCGGACGACAATCCGCTCAGTTGGCTGCAGGCGTTGGATGGCAAGGCACGCGTCGACGTGGATCTGGCGTCTCTCGATCGAGCGCTACCGGGGCTGATTCCGTTGCGCGACAACGTCACGTTGGTGTCGGGGCGGGCGCACGGCATCATCGAAAATCGCCCCGCCAGTTCGTCAGCGCCGGGACAATCGGCGACTCAACGCAGCCATTTGACGCTTTCGAGCGAATCCTTGCGGGCCCGGGCCGATGGACGGATTGTCATGATCGACCCGATCGAATTAACGGCCACGGTGACCGATGATGAAGGCGTGCTGCGCGCCGAACGATTCGACGTAAAGAGTTCGTTTGCCGAAGCATCCGGTGCCGGCACGCTTCAAGACGGTACCGCAGAATTGCAGATCGATTTCGGCCGTCTTTACACCATGCTGCGACCGGTGATCGATCTGTCGGACCTTTCGCTGGGCGGGACCGCCGGAGGCCAGGTGCGATGGACGGTCAATCGATCTGAAGGTGGTCGAATCGATCAGTGGGATCTGTTGGGCAACGGCGAGGCAAAAAACTTACTGGTCACCTTGCCCAGCGGGCACCGTTTCAAACGCGCCATCGTGCAGGGTGACGTCGCGGCCAAGGGCCAATGGGACGGGCGAACGCTCCAGCAACTGATGTCCGCCGACGTCGGGATTCGCAGCGGCGGTGTTTCCTTACGAGCCGAACTGATGAAACCCGTGTCGCGACCGACGCCGGATTCGATTTATCCGGTTCGGTTGGAGTGCGATGGCCGGTTGGAGAACCTCAGTGAATCGTTGCGACCTTGGTTGCCCGAGTCGCTCCGCAGCGCCGAAGGTCGGTTGACCGGATCGGCGATCGCCAACGTCAGTCGATCGGGCGGCTCGCTTTCCAAAGCCGAATTTGTCGTCAGCCAGCCGCGCATCAATTACGACAGCCAATGGTACGTCCAACAAAGTGTGACAGTCAGTTTTGACGGCGTGCTCGATTGGCCCAGTGGGAACTTTTCGTCGCAAGAGTTGACGGTCCGTGGCGAAGCGCTGTCGCTGGCGGTCCGCGGTAGTGCCAGTCGTGAGAAAACGAACTTGGATGTCGCTTGGAACGCAGACTTAAAACGGTTGCAAGAGAGCGTCGGTTCGACGATTGCACGCGCGGCGTCGACCAATGTCGTTCGACCGATCAGTTACCGACCGGTGCAAGAGCATGCCTATCAGATCAGCGGACTGTCCAGCGGCAAACTGAACATCACCGGCGGACCGGTGAAGTGGAACATCGACGCGTCGGCCTCGGCATCCAATGTCGCCCTTCACGCTCCGTCGGATCAACGAAACTATCCGCCGGGGACTCCCGCGGGAGCGTATGGCCCAAGCCCACGACCGACGTTCGGGCAAGGTTTCGGAAATGTCCAACAGACTACGCCGGGCGACCTGATTTGGCAGGAACCACGCGTGAAGGTCGAGGGGCGGATGCTATACAACACCGACAGCGGCATCGTCACTCTGCCCGGATTGCAACTGGCCAGCGACGGGTTCGCCGGCACCATGGTCGGCGAAGTGCAAACCGCGGGCGAATCGTTGGCGGTCCGGTTGTCCGGCCCTTCGCGATGGAAAATGGATGTCGTCGCCGCGCGGCTCTCCAATCTGTTGGGGACGCCGATCCAAGCGAGCGGGATCCACGAAGCACCGTTTGAATTCAAGTGGACTTCGGCAACCGGTCAAT
The DNA here is from genome assembly GCF_041595215.1 of Stieleria sp. Taxonomy (NCBI): domain Bacteria; kingdom Pseudomonadati; phylum Planctomycetota; class Planctomycetia; order Pirellulales; family Pirellulaceae; genus Stieleria; species Stieleria sp. The sequence goes on from NZ_JBFHKV010000256.1 coordinate 2,549, forward strand.
CGTCGACCGGCAACCATGCGACGCTGGTCGTCAAGGGAGAACTCGGATGGGACCAGTGTGAGGTCGCCAACCTTCGCATCGGACGAACCAAGTTGCCATTCCAGATGACCGAGCAGTCCCTCAAGATCGCTCGCACTTCGTTCCCGGTTCTATCACTCGGTCCGACCTCGGGCGCGACTGCGGCAGAGGTTGGTCAAGTCGATCTGGCGGCACAGGTCGATTACATGGCCAGCCCGATGATGGTGCGATTGTCGCCGGGGGCCAAAATCAAGTCGTTGAAGATCACGCCGTCGACGGCCGCCGGTTGGCTCAAATACCTCGCTCCGCTGGCGGCCAATGCGACCACCATCGATGGCAACATCGCGGCCGAGTTCGACGAAGTGGCGTTGAACGTCGATGACCCCTACGCCAGCGTGGTTCGCGGCCGACTCGACGTGCAAGACATGCGGCTGTCATCCGGGCCGCTGGCAAACCAATTGATCCAAGGCGTCGAGCAAATCAAATCACTCGCGCGGATGGCCGGCGGACAAGTCGAACCGGCCAGTGCCAAGACGCTGATCGAGATGCCGCCCCAAAGCGTCGAGTTCAGTTTCGAACATGGAGTCGCCACCCACCAGCGAATGTATTTCAAGATCGATCGCGCGAATCTGATGACCAGCGGACGGGTCGCTACCGATTCCAGCATCAACCTGGTGGCCCAAGTCCCGCTGGACGCCCGTTGGCTCGGCAGCGATCTCAAGGGTCTGGCCGGTCAAACGTTGACCTTCCCCATCACCGGAACGCTTGATCGCCCCAAGCTGGACGATTCTGCCGTTCGCAACGTGATGGCCGAATTGGGCACCAAGGCCGGCGCCGAAGTGATTCAAAACCGACTCGATAGCTTGCTCCAGAAACAACTCGGTTCGGGAATGGAGCAAATCAATTCGGGGCTCGAAAAAATCCTCGGGTTTTGAGCTGCCTGTCAGGCGCCCTTTTTTGCCCACCGTTTTTCTGCCCTCCCACCCCTCCACTCCCGAAACTTGCCCGTGTCCCTAAAATACGGGTATGTCACAACAAGAATGGATCGATGCCTGGGAAACGCTCACGTTCGACAACCGCTTCACGCGGCACTTGCCGGCCGATCCGGATGAGACCAATCAGATCCGGCAGGTCCGCGGTGCGTGTTATTCTCGGGTCGTCCCGAAAACCGTTGCGGCGCCGCGATTGATCGCGCATTCACGCGAGGTCGCCGAGCAGTTGGGGATCACGCCCGAGCTTCTGCAGTCACAGCAGTTCGCCGATGTCATGGGTGGCAACGCGGTTCATCCGGCGATGGACCCGTTTGCGATGTGTTACGGCGGTCATCAATTCGGAAATTGGGCCGGTCAACTCGGCGACGGTCGCGCGATCAATCTTGGCGAAGTCGTCGACGTTCACGGGCGACACCAAACGCTGCAGCTCAAGGGTGCCGGGCCGACGCCGTATTCCCGATTCGCCGATGGTCTGGCGGTCTTGCGCAGCAGTGTCCGCGAGTTTCTTTGCAGCGAAGCGATGCACCACTTGGGCGTGCCGACGACGCGAGCGCTCAGTCTGGTGCTGACCGGTGACGCGGTGACCCGCGATATGTTTTACGACGGCAATCCCAAGCAGGAGCCCGGGGCGATCGTTTGTCGCGTCGCGCCGTCGTTCGTGCGATTGGGCAGTTTTCAGATCTTTGCCAGCCACGACGACGTCGACACGTTGCGCCAACTGGCTGACTTCACGATCCGGCACGACTTCCCCCACCTGGGCGAGCCTTCGCCGGAGGTTTACGCGGAGTTCTTCGCCGAAGTCTGTCAGCGGACGGCCGAATTGATGGTGCACTGGATGCGTGTCGGTTTTGTCCACGGCGTCATGAATACCGACAACCTTTCGATCCTGGGGCTGACGATCGACTATGGCCCCTACGGTTGGCTGGAAGATTACGACCCGGGATGGACGCCGAACACGACCGATGCCCAGGGGCGACGATATCGCTATGGGCATCAACCCCAGGTCGCCCAATGGAACTTGGCGCAGTTCGCCGGATCGTTGTTGCCGCTGGTCGATCAAGATGTCGACGTGCTGCAGAAAGGATTGCATCTGTATGTCGAAACGTTTGACGACGGATGGAATTCGATGATGTCGGCCAAGCTTGGCCTGGACAAGTTCCGCGGCGAACAAGATCAGCGTCTGTTCTCGGAACTGTTTGACGTCCTGCAACTGGCCGAGACCGACATGACGTTGTTCTACCGACGGCTGGCCGACGTGCCGAGTGACGTGGATGCCGAATCGGTGTGTGACCTGTTGCACGAAGCGTACTACAAGCCCGAAGAAATCAACGACGACGTCCGCACCGCGACGGCGGACTGGTTCGCTCGTTACCAAGCCCGGCTCGCCGCCGCCGGCGTGTCGGATGAAAAACGTCGCGAGCGAATGAATCGCATCAACCCGCTGTATGTACTCCGCAACTATTTGGCTCAATTGGCCATCGATCGAAGCGAGCAGGGAGACCATTCCGGGATCGCCGAATTGCTGGAGGTGCTTCGTCACCCCTACGACGAACAGCCCGGTCGAGAAGCCTACGCCGAAAAACGTCCCGAGTGGGCGCGGCACCGAGCGGGATGCTCGATGCTGTCCTGCAGCTCGTGATGTCATCCAGCGGAGGTGGCGTAAGCTTCCAGCTTGCGAATCCCCAAGCTTCCAGCTTGCCAGTGCACTCCCACTGAAGATGGCAAGCAAGAGGCTTACCCCACCGGGCAACGCTGTGAAGCATTCTTTAGCGGCAGGGCGCGAGCCCTCCGGTGTTTCGGGAACGATGAGGGACCGGAGGGCTTGCGCCCTACCGCTAACACCTCGTAAACGCAGGGAGTAGATGCTTCACAGGGGCGGTCATCGCGTCGCTAGGTCGCCTCGTGCGCGGCGAGTTTGACCACCAGGAGTTTCGCCCTCGCATCAAACTTACCAAACCCGCTAAACTGCCGAGGTCCACTTCACTCGCCAGTCCTTCACCCACAAGAGACACGCTCGTGCCCCCGGAAGTTCGCCGCGGATTCGTGATCGTTGCGGGCCTGTTCGCTATCGCCGCAGTGATCTGGGCCGCGCGAATGGACCATATTCCGCCGGCCGACTTCGCATTTCAAAACGGCACCGACCCGAGTACGCTGGACCCCCACCGTGCGACCGGTCAGCCGGAAGGCCGAATTATTTTCGAGCTGTTCGAAGGTTTGTTGCGGATGCTGCCCGAGGGCGACCCCGACCCGGAGACGGGATTGCAGGCGCTGACCCCCCAGCCGGCGATGGCGGAGCGTTATGAGGTTTCCGAAGACGGCAAGACCTACACGTTCACGCTTCGCGACGGGATCCGTTGGACCGACGGCACTCCGATCACCGCTCATGATTTCGCCTGGTCTTGGCAGCGGATGTTGCACCCGGCGACGGCTTGCGAATACGCCTATCTGATCAGCGAAGTCCGCTTGGCGACGGAGTACAACAGCTCGGTCGTCGAGATCGGTGACCGCGTCGAAGTTGAACTTTGGGATCGCCCCGGTGAGACGCCACTGAGCGAAGCCAACGTCCAGCATTTTCCGCGCGGGACGATGAAGTACGGAACACTGCGCGGCATCGTCAAACCCGATGCCCCGGAGTTGGGTGACAACGCGACGGAAGAACAGCGCGAACAGGCACAGCTCGATTGGGAAGACCGCTGGATTTACGAAGTCGAAGTGACCGATTCGGGCACAGCTGGCGATGACGAGGGCGAGACGACGTTACAGCGTTTCGCCGTTTCGGCGGAGGTGGCCGCAGGTGATGAAACCATCCAGCGGATGCACGCGGTGCTGGTCGACTTCAAGCACTTTGGCGGCGCCCAAGCCATCGATGACCAGACCTTTGTCGTTCACTTGAACCATTCGGTGCCCTATTTCCTGAACCTCGTCGCTTGGTACCCGTTGTTTCCCGTCAACCGGAATTGTGTGGAAACACACGGCAGTCCGCTCTGGACGAAGGCGGAGAACATCGTCACCAATGGTCCGTACAAATTGAAATTTCGTCGATTGCGTGACCGCATCCGGGCAGAAAAATTCTTGGACTATTGGCGTGCCGATGAAGTCTCTTTCGAAACCATCGACTTCGTGTCGCTGGAGAGCCAGAACACGGCGATGAACATGTACGAGACCGGGCAACTGCAATGGGTCTATGATCTGCCCGCCTCGGTTTTGGAAGAACTGAGGGACCGCGATGATTTCCACAGTGCTCCCAAGCTGTCGATCTATTTCTACAAACTCAACAACGACGTCCCGCCGTTGGATGACGTCCGCGTTCGGCAAGCGATCAGCATGGCGATTGATCGGCGTCAAATTGTCGAACAGGTGACCAAGGCGGGCGAGCAACCGGCCTACACCGTCGTGCCTCCTGGGATCGCCGGCTACAAGGGACCCGAAGGGCTGAAAGAGAACGTCGCAAAGGCTCAAGCATTGCTCGCCGAAGCCGGTTTTCCTGGCGGACGTGGTTTCCCCAAGATGTCGCTGATGTACAACACCAGCGAACGTCATCGGCCGATCGCCGAAGTGATCCAACAACAACTGCAGAACAACTTGAACATCAAGTTGGAACTGAAGAACATGGAATGGGGCAGTTTCATTGAGACGATCCAACAGGAGAAGTACGAGATCGCTCGCTACGGTTGGGTCGGTGACTATCCCGATCCCAACACGTTTTTGGACCTCTGGGTCACCGGCAATCCGCAGAGCAACACCAATTGGAGCAATCCGGAATACGATCGTTTGATCAAAGCCGCCAGCAGCGAGTTGGACCCGAAGCGCAGGATGGAATTACTGCGAGAAGCGGAAACGATCCTTGCGACCGACCTTCCGATCATTCCGATCTTCTTTTACACGTCTGCCGAGATGGCCAAAACGAACATCGTAGGGTTCGCGCCGTCTGCCCAGGATTTGCACCCGCTGTCGATTCTGCGCTATCGATCCGACGACCCCGCAACGGCGCCCTCGAAGGACTGACTTTCCAGCATGCGAAATTTGATTGGCTATCTGCTCAAGCGAGCGGTCTGGATGCTACTGACGCTGTGGGCCGTCTACACGGTTTCATTCATCTTGATGCGCAGCGTGCCCGGCAACCCGTTCAGCGGCGAGCGGAGCATCCCACCGGCGATCGAACGCCAGTTGAAAGCGCGCTACAACTTGGACGCGCCGCCGCTGGAGCAGTATTGGGATTACCTGGTCGGCATCGTCACGCGATTTGATTTGGGATGGTGCATGGGGCTGGAAGATTACAGCGTCAATCAGGTTTTGGCCGAAGGGTTTCCGGTGTCGGCAACCCTGGCGATCTTCGCGCTCGCGTTTGCGATCATCCTGGGCGTCACCGCCGGCGTCATCTCGGCGGTCTATCGCCGCACCAAAGCGGACGTGGCGTTGATGTTTGCCGCCGTCTTGGGGATCGCGATTCCGAATTTCGTGTTGGCCAGTTTGGCGATCCTGTTGTTCGTGTTCATGATCCAGATTTTCCCCGCCGGCGGTTGGGGAACGCTGCAGCAGATCGCGTTGCCGGCGTTCTGTTTGGGCTTGCCGGTCGCGGCCTACATCGCTCGGCTCAGTCGCACGGGGATGTTGGAGATGCTGACGAAGGACCACGTTCGAACGGCGATCGCCAAGGGCTTGCCGCACCGCACGGTGATCCTGCGACACGTTTTGCCCGGTGCCTTGTTGCCTGTCGTGTCATATCTCGGCCCGGCCGTCGCTCGGGTGCTGACGGGGTCGCTGGTGCTGGAAAAAATCTTTGCGTTGCCGGGGATGGGAAGCCACTTCATCAACGCCGCCACGCAGCGTGATTACACGCTCGCGATGGGCATGGTGCTGACCTACACCGTGATTCTGTTTGTGATGAACACCCTGGTCGACCTCGCTTACGCCATCATCGATCCGAGGGTCAAGCTACAGTGAAATCGGAAGCGAATCGCGAAACCTTGGAACGCATTCTCGCCGAATCACGCGAGATCCGTGGCGTGTCGCTTTGGCAGGACGCCTGGAAACGTTTGCGGCGCAACCGCACCGCGATGATTTCGCTGTGGTGCCTGCTGACGTTGTCGGTGCTGGCGCTGTTGACGCCGCTGTTGCCACTGCAAAGTCCGATCGACAAGGATTTGGACAACCGCAAATTCCTGCCGCCGGGTTTCCATTCGGTCGTGATGGGCAGCCGTCCCGGATTGAAGTTTGCCGGTGGAACTCTGACCGGCGAATTGGCAGAGTTCGATCGATCGATCGAACAGCTGCGTGCCGAGCTTGCTTCGGCCGGGCCCAAAAAACGTCCGCTGATCGAAGCGACGATCGCCGACCGCATCGACGTGGAGCATCCCTTTAATCAGATGTGGAA
>NZ_JBFHKV010000257.1:0-8931 GCF_041595215.1 Stieleria sp.
ACGCTCGCGCGACGGAAGTTACGGATATCATCTTCGATCGAACCGAATCATCCGAGCAGGCTTTGTATTCGGCACTGTCAAAGACCAACGCGTTTTGGATCAGCGTTGACATCGACCCGGTGACGCGTCTGGAGAAAACGGTCCAAGTCGATCTTCAGTACATCCGGTCGCATCGACTCATGATGCTGGGAACGGACTTGGGCTACCTCGACGTTTTCGATTATCTCCCCGGCGTTGACGATGAGCCGACGTCCGTCGCATTCGAGGACGTTCATGTCGTCGGCGGGTTGCCCTACGTTTCATTGCGTTTGTTGCGAAAGATGAAACGCGCGTCGGGACGTGGCAAGGATCTGTTGGACCTCGAGAACCTGCCGACGGAAGCGACATGACCGAGACGCTCAGCCAAGATCGTCACGAATCCGCCACCAGGCAGGCGACCGAGCAGCTCGCCGAGCGGCTTCAGATGCCGGTCTCCGAAGACCTGTCAAAGCTGCAGCCCTCGGATGTCTTTCAGAACCGCATCCCGATCGCGCATGCTCGCGAGCATTGCGTGATGGGCTTTCGCGGCAAGCAGGACGACGACGTGTGGTTGGCGATCGACTCGATGGCCGGATACGAACACTTGGATATCATCGCCCGCGCACTCGCCCAACGACCCGAAGGCGGGCTCCGGCCGTTGCGTGTGCGTCCGTTGCCGGCAACCACCACCGCCATCGGGCGCGCGATCAACGCGGCCTATTCCGATCAATCCAGTCGAACACAAAGCGTGATCGATTCGCTCGACCGCGACGAGTTGCTGGGCCAGCTGGCCGGCTTGGGTCCCAAGGAAGACTTGCTGGACACCGAAGGCCGCGCGCCGATCATCCGCTTGGTCAATCACATCCTGTTCGATGCGGTCAAATCGGGCGCTTCGGATGTTCACATCCAACCGTACGAAGACCGGTTGATGGTGCGCAAGCGTATCGACGGCGTCTTGTTTGATACCTTTGAAATTCCCAAATCTGTCCAAGAAGAGGTGCTGTCTCGGGTCAAGGTGCTGGGCAAAATGAACATCGCCGAGAAACGCTTGCCCCAAGATGGACGAGCGACGGTGCAATTGGGTGATCGCACGGTCGACTTGCGGATCGCGTCGCTGCCGACCAGCCACAACGAACGCATCGTGATTCGGTTGCTGGACAAAAGCGCGCGGCTGTACACGCTGGCCGAACTCGGGATGCCGGCTCATGATTTCCAACGCTTCGCATCGTTGATCGCTCGTGACCATGGCTTGATCTTGGTCACCGGTCCGACCGGCAGCGGCAAGAGCACGACGCTCTACGGAGCACTGCAGGAACTCGATAGCGAAGAACTGAATATCCTGACACTCGAAGATCCGATCGAGTATCAGTTGGACGGGATCAGCCAAACGCAGATCAATGAAAAAAAGGGGATGACGTTCGCCTCCGGCATGCGGAGCGTGCTGCGGCAAGATCCCGACATCATCATGGTCGGTGAGATCCGTGATGCCGAAACCGCGATCATGGCGATCCAAGCCTCGCTGACCGGTCACCTGGTGTTCAGCACGCTGCACACCAACGATGCCGCCAGCGCCGTGACGCGTTTGTTGGACTTGGGGATCGAGCCCTATCTGGTCAGCAGCTCGCTCGTCGCTTCGCTGGCCCAGCGTCTGGTCCGCAAGTTGTGCGTCGACTGTAAACGCCCACGACGCAGCAGTGAGGTGTTGCCCGATGTGCCCCCGCTGCTGCTGGAGTCCCATGGTTTGGCGCAGTCGGATTTGGTCGGCGTGTTTGAGCCGGTCGGATGTGAGGCCTGTCGTGGGACGGGATTCCGCGGCCGGGTCGGATTGTTTGAACTGTTGGTCATCGATGACACCTGTCGTGAATTGGTGCAAACTCGAGCCAATGCATCAGCGATCCGCGAAGCCGGGCTACAATCGGGGATGCACTTGTTGTCGATGGACGGTTTGTTGAAAGTCCATCAAGGCGTCACGACGCTCGATGAAGTCCTCCGCGTAACGACGCTGTGAGCCCGATGGCTGTCTTTTCTTATTCCGGTATCGACGCGGCTCGCAAATCCGTCCAGGGAACGATCAGCGCCGACACCGCTCGCGAAGCCCGCGATTCACTCCGTGGCCGCGGCATCCACGTTCGCAAAATCTCGGCCTGCAACCACCGCGAATCAAAGTTCCGTCTGCCGCGGTTTTCGCTGATCGGATCGAAGAGTCATTGGGCGACCGCCGTGTCAGAGTTGTCGATGCTGTTGCACGCCGGCATCCCGATGCTCGATGCACTCGATACGATCGTGGAACAGAATCACGGATCGTTTCGCGCGGCGCTGCTGGCGGTTCGCGATCGAGTCGCCGCGGGTGAATCGTTCGCCCAGGCACTCGGCGGACGTCCCGATCTGTTCGACGAGGCTTCGGTGCAGATGGTCGAAGTCGGGGAGAACGCCGGGACGCTTGACGAAGTGCTTTCGCAACTCGCCGAATTCAAACAACGCCAATCCCAGTTCACCGATGCGGTCACGACCGCGCTGGTCTATCCGATCTTTCTGGTTTGCTTTGGAACCGCGGCCGGCGTGTTCTTGATGACCAGCGTCCTGCCGCCGCTGCTGGAGAACCTGGAAGAGACCCTCGATGAGCTGCCGTTCCCGACGCGGGTCGCCAAGTCGCTCAGCAGCTTGCTCATCGACTATCGCTGGTTTTGGATCGTGGGGCTGGTCGTCGGCGTGGTTGCTTTGACGTTGGCTTTTCAAAGCCGTCGGGGCAGGCAGGTCTTCGATCGCCTAGTGTTGCGCGTGCCGATTCTCGGTCCGATGCTGGTCAAACAAGGTGTCTCTCGGATCGCGATGATCATCGGAACGCTCTCGCGAAGCGGCGTCGAATTGACCCGAGCGTTTGAGTTGGCTGAGCGATCAACCCGCAACACGGTGTTCCGATCGGCGCTGCGTGAATGCGGCAGTCGGATTTCCGCCGGTGAAGAGCTTTCCGATGCCTTGCAACGCAGTGGGGCGTTTCCCCCGCTGGCGGTGCGGGTGTTCTCCATCGGCCAGGAGTCGGGAAAACTCGATGAAATGCTTTTCCGTCTCGCCGAAGACTATGATGAACAAGTCAAAACGGCGTCGGCACGACTGACCTCGTTGATCGAACCGGTTCTCATCCTCGTCTTGGCCGCCATGGTGGGATTTCTGTTGTTGGCCACAATCCTTCCGATCCTGGAGGCTGGAAATGTTTTGTGAGAGGGGTGAAACGAAGTCACCCTCCCTCGGGGAGGGTCGCGGAGGCGTTTACGACGACGCGGGGAGGGAGGTTGCGATGGTAATGTTGCCGGCATGCACCAAACAAAGAGATCCGCATCAGTATCGGAACCCTTCGCGGACCATCCGACGCGGCTTCTCCCTCGTCGAGTTGATCGTCGTGATGGTGATTCTGGGCATGTTGGCCGGGTTGGTCGCCGTTCGCACGCGCGGCTATTTGGTCAACTCGCGCAAGAACGCGGTCAAAGCAGAAATCGCCACGATCATGAACGCACTGGAAACCTTTCGCATTGATCAGGGACGTTATCCCACCGAAGACGAAGGGCTGGAGATTCTAAGGGAGGAAACGGAAACCTGGCCGGAAGGTTTCCTGACCAAGATGCCCGTCGATCCTTGGAAGAACCCCTACCTGTACTTCGTCAGCGAAGAGGGCGTCGAAGTGGTCAGTCTGGGTGCCGATGGACGTGAAGGAGGTGACGGAGAGGACGCCGATTTCTCCAGCGCGATGTTGGAAGAATGAGGGGTCGTTCCGCAGAGACGTTGGAATCCGGTTTCTCCCTCATCGAACTGGTGGTCGTGTTGGTACTGATGGCGGTGATCGCTTCGCTGGCGACATTGTCGGTCCGCGGCGTGATCGCCAGGCAACGTCTCGGGCGAGCCGTCGAAGTCATCGAGCAATTTGATACCGCGCTGCGTCGCTCCGCACGCGACCAGCGCCGCCAAGTCGCCGGTGTCATCGACCGTGGGCGCGGCCGGCTGACCGTTGATCCGTCGGGGAATCCATCAAGAACGTACACCTTGCCGCGACAAGTTTCCATCGATGCGATTCGGTTCGGCCCCGTGCAAAGGTCGGCAGCAGGTGCCCAAATCATCGCAAACGCTGACGGTTCGTCGCCCAGCTATGCGCTGCGACTGGCCACCGGTGACACGCGGCGCTGGATCTTCTTCGTCGGGGGAAGCGGACAGGTCGTTGACGATTTCAACGACATGGCAGTCGATCTGGCATTGGGGATGCGATGAACCGTCGACGTGCATTCACGCTACTGGAAATCATCGTCGCGTTAGCGCTGATGGGCTCGGTGCTGGTTGCATCGCTGCTCGCGTTTTCGCGGCATCGCAAACAACTCTCGATGGCCGAGAAGCGACTCGAAGCCACCCGAATCGCCGATCGATTGGTGCACGAACTCTCGGCACAGCAAGGCGGATTACCGATCGGCACACGCGGCGCGGTGGCCGGCAAGGGCGATTGGGTTTGGCAAACCTCGCTGATCGGAAGCACAGTCTTGGCGACCGTTGAGATGCGGGTCGTGCGGTTTGAAATCGTGGAACTCGGTGCCGCATCAACGCCGTTGGTCACGGTCGATCTGGTCAAACCGGCGGGCGTTCCATGATGATGCGACGTAATCAAAGATCGGCAAAGGAGTGCCCGCCTAATGGCACGGGCGGAGGGGTTGGTGTGCAGGCTTTAGCCGCCCCCTGTCGCTGCATCGCAGCGACCGGGAGTCGCCTGAAGGCTAGACACCAACGGTTGCGGAATCCTTTTTTGGTGATGCCCGTTCCGTTGGAGTGTGTGCCGCTGTGTAGCTGCCGTCGCCAGACGTCAGGCCATCCACGCTCCGCGGCCGACGCCTTCACCTTGATCGAAATGATCGTCGCGCTGGTGCTGGCGTCGTTGATGATGGTCGGCTTGTTGGGCATCGTGGCGTCGGTCTCGACGCAGTCCACTCAATTGCGTCGCGAACAAATTGATCATGTCGCCGCCGGGATTCTGGCCGATCGTTTGCGCAACGATTTGATCAACGCGCGAGGCATCGCCGCCGGCACCGACACGTTGATTCTGTCGGGTTACGTTTCGCCACAACAGGTGCCGGGTATGATCCGTTATACGCAGGCGACGATCGGAACGCGACGATTGTTGATTCGTCGCGCAGGTGGTCAGCGTGATCTGTGCTGGATCGATTTCGGTGCCTTCGACTTCGAAACGTATGACGAGTTCGATGCGGAAACCCCCATACCCGACATGACCGGTGGGCTGCTGCCGATGCCCAGTCGCTTTCGCATCGCCGGTCGGGACGCACAAGGTCGAGTCTTGTTCAACGAGGTGATCGACCATCATGCGGACTGAACGAGGTCGCTCGGGATACGTGCTGCTGGCGGTGCTGGCCGTGATGGTGTTGATGGTCACCGTGCTGGCGACGCTCTCCAAGCTCAGCCTGCGCCGTGCGCTCGCCGCGGCCGACGCGCAGGTTCGTCTGCAACAGCGGCTTGGTGCCGAGTCGATTGAACGCGTTCTGTTGCCGCAAGCCGGCAAGGTCTTTGATCAACTGGAAGAACAAGCCGATGCGATGGCAGAATCGCCGGGCGCAGCGAGTCCTTTTCCCAGGCAGATTCGCGGCGCGGTGACGATCGGCGGCGTGACCTTTGACGTGGTTCTGGCCGACGAAGATGCCAAGTTGAACTTGAATCAGGTTTACCACATGACCGGTCAGCGGCGGACGGAGACGACCCTGGGTGAAGTGCTCGGGCCGGTCGCCGCGCGGGCGGTGCGTCTGTTACCCGCCACCCGGCCGATTACCGACGCGCTGCTGGAGTCGGCGGCCGACGACGGATCCGAGGAGGAATCGGATCAGCCGATGACGGAAATCCCCCGTGCCTTTCGAAGCTGGGGAGAGGTATTTGATCTGTCCAGGCTTTCCGCGAGTATCGGATCGGACGCCGCCCTGCCGTCGGTGAGCGGCGACATCACGTGCTGGGGTGGCGGCGGGCTGAATCTCCGTCGGGCCTCGGAGACATCGATCCAAGCCGCCGCGGCCTGCGTTTTATCCGATGCTGGAGCCCGCCGGCTGGCCAGCCGATACAAAGACAATCCGACCACGTCACTGGCGATTTTGGTCCAGCAAGAAGGGAAAACGGAAACCGAACGTCTTCGGCTGCTTAGAATGTTATCCGAGACCAGCACGCACTTTTCGCTTTGGATCGATGCCTCCGCAGTGGCCCGTGGAAGCATGCGGACCTTTTCGGTGATGCGAACGACCGATGACGGTTTGACGCTCAACGAACGCTTTTCTTTTTGAATGACCTCGCAGTTGAACGAGAGAGATTGCTGAAGGATGGATTTGACCGCCCAACGACGATTGATCACCGCGTTGACTGCAGGCTGCCTGGCCGTTGCAGCGGTGGGAATCGTCTGGTCGCTCGGCGGTATTGATTCACCCGGTCGGCAATTCGACGCCACACGCGGATCGCAGCCCGGCAAGAAAACCGCGGTCGACCCACCGCAGCAGGAGTCGCCGACTGTCGAAGCGGCAGCCCAGATCGACTTGGCGTTGAAACTGCAACAGCCCCTCTACGACCCGCCCAAGCCACCTCCGCCCAAACCCAAACCTCAACCGAAACCCGTGGTCGTCCGCAATCCGCCGGCGGTCAAAGCGCCGCGTCTGGATTGGACGCTGACCGGAACGATCATCGACTCCGATCAAAGCGTTGCGATCCTGACCGATGCGTCCGGCAAGACCGACATCCGTGGTGCGGGCGAAGTCGTCGAGCTGTCACCGCCGGGCGTATTGGTTCGAAAGATCGATTCAGAGAAGGTCACGCTGGAGGTTCGCGGAACGGAGTCGACGTTGCGATTGAAATCGTCGTTTCAGTCCAGCGGCGGCGGCAAGCCCGATCGGCCGAACCGGAGACCGGCTCGATGAGCGATCGGTTCTGCATCGATGGCGGTGGCTTGATCGCGCGCACCGAATCAGGATGGTTCCTTCAAGTCGGCTTCGAACAAACCGAACTCGCCGCCGAAACGCCGCCGAAAGTTGTCGCCGAACGGTTCGCCCATCTGTGCGACTCGGTCAAAGGGGCCGACAAACGATGTGTGCTCGGCGTGCCCAGCGGCGAGTGCTTTTTCGTCTGCGATGAACTGCCCGATTCGATCGACGCCAAAGACCGTAGCGCCGTCACGTTTGAACTGGAACGCCATTTTCCGCTCGACGCCGAATCGATGGTCGCGGACTATTTTGTCCGTGCCGCATCGGGGCAAATCGCTGCGGTCGCAATCGAAACCCGCCGGCATCAACCGACGGTCGACGCGCTTGAAGCGGCGGGGATCGAAGTCGTTTCGATTCTGCCGACGGCGTTCCTGATCGCCAGAGCCTTCTACCGCAGCGACGCCGAAAAGTCTCCGTTCACCTTGTTGATCTTCGCCTCGACATCGGCCGAATCGTTGTCGGTCGACGGCGGCGGGGTGTATCGCTGGCGGCAGTTCTATGACGCCGATGATGAACTTCGTCGACATCAAGCCACCGTCGCGGACCAAGTCGACGCATCAGAAAGGACCGTCATTGTCGGCCGAAGTGAATTGACGTTTCAACCGCGCGGCCGAGTCCAATGGTGTGATCGCGATGCCGCACGTCTGGCCGCCGAAGGTGCGGGGCTTGCACTCGGCGGTCGTTGGGGGCGTTGGCCCGACTTGCGGCGTGGTGACTTGGCACCGAGCGATCCGCTGTTCGCCGTCGCCGGCCCCCTACGCAAGCTCGCGGTGGCGGCGACGTGTTGCTTTCTGATCCTCTCGATCGCGGCCTGGTATCGCGGCAATCGGCTGGCCGCCGAATCCGAATCGGTTCGACAGCAACAGCGCGCCGTGTTCGCCGAAGCCTATCCGGGGCGACGCGTTCCCGTGATGTTGATGCGAACCGTACGGGGCGAACACAGCAAGACGCTCGGTTCGCGCGGTCGGGGCGATGCGATCAAGCTGCCGGTTCCCGCGACGCGCGTGCTCAAGGATCTGTACCGCGGTCTGGAACACGCGCAACGTGTCGGCGGCGTGCGGCTGCGTTTGATGGATTTGAAGATCGTCGATGGCGTCTGCTCCTTGACCGTGCGCGTCGTCGACGCCGTCCAAATCGGGACCATCGCCAAGTCGCTCGAAACGATCGGGTTCGACGTCACGCCACCGGCCGCCGAGCAGATCGATCCCAGCAAGGACGAGCCGATTCCGACTTACCAATCGACCCTCTCGGCCGTTTGGAATCCGCCCGCGAATCGGGCGGAGGAAGGAGTCGAATCGTGACTGTTACGACGAAACGATTGATCGCCGCCGCAGCCATCGTGCTGTTGGGACTCTACGCCGCGTCGAGTGTCATGAACACGTGGTCGGCGGCGAGCCGGCTGCAGCTGGATCGCCAAGACTTACACGAGCTGCGTCAAAAGCTGGACGAGATCGAACGGGTCGCCGACGCGCCCCGCGTCGCGGCGTTGGAGCTGGAAGAACCCAATCAAATCTTGGATCGCATCAACGCGGCGCTCAAGCAAGCCAATCTGTCCTCCGATTTGCTGTCAAACCAAACCCCCAACCAACCGCAGCGGATTGGTCAGACGGATTTCAAACTTCGGCGGGTCGAAATCAAACTCAACGCGGCCACGGTTCCCCAGATCGTCGCCTTTTGTGACGCGCTCAAGGATGAATCGACCGGCAGTCTGGTGAGGGATTTGCAGCTCTTTGATCCCCGGCAATCCGGCTCGCGGGAAACCTGGAATTCTCAGCTGACCTTGACCCAAATCATCTTTTCACCGAAAAGCGACACGTGAAAGTGCCTCGGTGGAAATGGAATGCGTCGAAACGGAGTTCGTAGCGATCGATTGCGGCTAACGGTGTTGTCTGCTGCGCGGGCGACGGCGCGTCTG
>NZ_JBFHKV010000258.1:0-8928 GCF_041595215.1 Stieleria sp.
CGACGACGAGGAGGACGAGGGCGACGTCGAATAGCCACCGTCCAGCGGCTCGCTCGCGACCTCGAATGCCGCACCTTTTTTCAAGGGACCACGCGACTTCCAAACTTGGCCGTCGGGAAACCGGTGCCGCTGGAGAAAGCTCGGCAGAAACTCGAGTCCCCAACCCGCTGCGGTCGGCGTCACGTAACAGCCGTCGCGCGTCGTGACGGGATGCTCGACGGCTTCCTGCAGAAAGTCGATGTATTCGACCAGCTGTGTGTCGGAGTGTCCGGCCACGGCGATTTGGTCCCACAGCCCGTAATGCTGAATCATGTTGCACAGCGCGATGCCGCCGCCGTGGGGGCACACCGGCACGCCAAACTTTGCCGCCATCAAGATGATCGCCATCACGTCGTTGACCCCCGCGACGCGGACGGCGTCGATCTGGCAATACTCGATCGCGCCGCTTTTGAGCAACTGTTTAAAAATGACGGGCGAGGCGGCTTGTTCACCACAGGCGAATCCAAAATCCGCATCGGCAAACGTCTCGGCAAGTTCGACGTAGCCGAGCACATCATCGCGGGCGATCGGCTCTTCGATCCATTTCAACCCGTACGGGCGATAGCGTTCGATATGACGCTTCGCCTCGTCGAGCCCCCAATACTGATTCGCGTCCACCATCAGGTTACAGTCCGGCCCGATCGCGTCGCGCATGAAACGAATCCGTGCCACGTCCTGATCCGAATCCTGCCCGACCTTCAGCTTGAACGAATCAAAACCTTGCATTTGCAGCTTGCGAATCGTCGCCAGAATCTGTTCGTCGTTCAGCCCCAGCCAACCGGCGGTGCAGTAGGCCTTCGGTCCGCGCGGATTCATTTCGGCTTCGCGCTGTTTGACCGTTGAGCGCCGCGATTGCAGCAGTGCCACCGCCTCGTCGCGGCTAAGCGCGTCACGAATGTTTCGCCAATCGATGCAGTCGGCGACGAATTCCGGTTCCAGATCGACCAACAATTTCCAAAGGGGTTTGTCGAGCGACTTGGCCCACAGGTCCCACATCGCATTCAAGACCGCGCCGGCCGCCATCCGAAACACGCCGTCGTGCAGCCAACGCAATTGATGGTGGTCGATCAAACGTCGATACAAATCGATCGGCGCTGTGGCAAAGTCTTGCAGGTCGGATCCGATGACCAACTGGCACAAGTCCTTGATCCCATGACAGACCCAATCCGTTCCCGCGCCGACGGTGAACACCACCGACACGCCTCGCAAGCCGGCATCGGTTTCCAGGTGCAACAGCGCCGACGAATAGTCCGGTTGTTTGTGAAACGGGTCGGACCCGAGCAACTGATCGGAGGTGGGAACACGGAGGTCGATGACGTCCGCTGAAGTGATCATGATTTTTGGATTGGACATAGTGGCAGCGAGTTAGAGCAACAAGGGGCGTTCATCCCAACCATTGATAGACACTGGTGACGATCAGTTTCAGCCCCGTCGCGATCATCACCACGATCAGGAATCCGAAGATCAGGCGGTTGCCCTTTTTGATCGCCAGCTTCGCACCGACGACACCGCCGATCACGTTACCGACCGCCATCACCAAGCCGGGCAACCAGTCGATCAAGCCATAAATCGCGAACATCACCGTCGCCGCCAGCGTGACCAAAAAACCGATCCAATTCTTGACCGCGTTGGACGCCACCAAATCGCCGCTGTTGGTCAGACTCATCGCCAACAGTATCAGGATCCCCATCCCGGCTTGGATAAAGCCGACGTAGATGCCGATGGCGAAAAAGACCGGTTTGATCCACCGCCTGGAACGGACCGAACCCACGTTCGCCGCGGCGATTCGCTTGGGATTGAGCATCAGTACCACCGCCATCACCAAGAAGATCGCACCGAACACGGGCTCAAAGGCGTCCGGCGGTAAATAGACCGCCAACCAAGCCCCGACGGGGACCCCCAACATCGTCGGCAACGTCAGACGGTTGGCAAGTTCGCGATCCAGGTGCCCGTGTCTGTGAAAGGTCACGACGGCGGCACCGCTGGAAAACAGCACGGCGACGCGGTTGGTGCCGTTGGCAATTTTCGGGTCCAGCCCGAACAACATCAACGCCGGCAACGTCATGAACGAGCCCCCGCCGGCGATCGTGTTCACCACGCCGGCCAAAAACCCCGCAACGATCAAAAGCAGATACCAGACGACGTCATTCACCCTTTGTGATTCAAAGAAAAAGCTCGCTCAAATCGAGCACTGCATCGCGATTGCAATCGGGAGTGAGTGTATTGGGGACCGAGACGATCCGTTTGGTACCGTAGCGTCCATCCTTCGGATCGGAAAAGACGTGAATTGCTTTGGCGGCGCAGTCGACGACCCAGTATTCGGCTATTCTCCTACTATAAACCACCGTAGAAATTTTCGACATCCGACAAGCACGGCGGAACGCTGGGCTGATGACCGGCCCGCCAAACGGCTGATCATCGTCTGACATCAGCCGGTTCGCGCCAGCGTCCGGGCCCCAACATTGATGGTGACTTGGCGATATTGGGCCAAACCCCAAAACCACACTGAGGATTCGCTGTTGCCGTTGGAAGTCTGCCAAGAGTGGCAATGATGAGAAGGGAGCCGCCGTCAGGCGAAGGTCGCGACGTCAAACAAGCCGTGACGGGAACGCGAATCCCCGCCACGGCTTGAACGATGTGGACGTCAACTTGGTCGAAGTCTGAAGAGCGATGAGCTACTGGTTGAGCTGCTCTTGGATCGTTTCGTTGTTGGCCCGGGTGCCGAGTGCCCCCCAGAGACCGTAGGGACTCTGCACTCCCGGTGCCCGCGGGCCGGTTCCATTCCAGATCACCATCGGGCTCTCCTTGCCACCGGCTTCGATCGAATCGGTGATGAAGATGACCGCACCGTCACCCATCAAGACATGGGCACCGCCTTGGTGCCGGCTGCTGGTTCCGTAGATGCCAGGCCGCCAGGTTCCGCTGCCGCTGCTGCAAATCGGGCTGTTGGGCGGATGGATCGTGACCACGCCGGTGTGAACGCAATAGCCACTGGACCATTTGAACCCACGCTGTCCCTGGGTGCCGCCGGTTAGGTTAGCGCCCGGATCCCAGAACTTCGGTCGGTCCGGATCGACGAACGCCTGACACAGTGAGGGGTCGGTCATCAGGCCGCCGAGATTGTTGTTACCGCCGGATGGCTTCGCAGCCTGTGAGATGACGGCTCGGTCCCCGAGGTTGGTGGCCATTTCGCCGGCCATGATGGTGTTGGAAAGCCCATCAAGCGTGTCGCGGAAACGCATGTTCACGCGTGGGAAAAACATACCACGACACGTCGCCTTGGCACGCGGCGCCGCGTTGCGGTTCGGCTGACCGTTCTGGTTGATGCCCCCCGTGTTTTGAAACTGCAGTGCATCGCCGACACAGACGCCATAGTTCGTACGACCTTGGGCAGGCAAGCCGTTGCCGGGATCACTGGGGCAGCGCAACATCGGAACCGTCGTCAGCCAGGGATCGTACTGATAGCGACCGTGCTGGGCCAAGCTGATGTCGGCGTTGGGGCCCATCGCGCTGAACTCGTATTGCCCCGCGGCCGATGCTGGCTCCTTGACGCGGAACGGGTTGCTGATCTGATCCCAGAGACCTTGTTGCTCGACGAAGGGTGCCAACTGAACCAGGGAACTGAGGTTGTTCAAATTGTTTCCGCCGTAGCTGCCTCCGATCAATCGGGGTTCGCGTGACTGCGGATTGTTGCTCCCGAACACCCGCGAGGTGCCGCCACGAATCGTGGGCAGCCGTTTGTAGGCGGAATGATAATTGTGAATCCCCAAGCCGATTTGCTTGAAGTTGTTACTGCAGCTCATTCGACGTGCTGCTTCGCGAGCCGCTTGGACGGCCGGCAAAAGCAGCCCGACCAAGATGCCGATGATCGCGATCACGACCAGCAACTCCACCAACGTGAAGCCACCGCGTCTGGAACGGATGTTCATAGAAAATGCCTCAGAATACGAATCAAAAAAACAAAACGAATCAAAAGCCCCGTCGGCGCAGGCAGCGGCGGCGGAGGGAAAGGAGTTCAATCAAGATCAATGAATCGATGCAGTGAACGGTCGCCCGAACCGGTGTTTCAGCTCGCAGCTGCGTTTTCGTCTTCTTCGGACTCCACGTCTTCCGGATTTTCTTCACGCTCTTCGGGATGCTCTTGAAGGTAAGCTTCAACAGCCCCCAGCTCCGGCCCCTCGGATTCCGTCATGTCCTTGCCACAACCAGACAGCGGCACTGCGAATGAAATGGACACCAGTAGCAGCAGAATTCGAGAAAACGAAGAAAAGCGCATGTCGCCGGCAACCCTGTGGATGATGCGATGAAAAAGATCCTGCTCGGCGACTGAACCACTTGACCTGTGCCGCGGCTCAACCCCCAGTTCGGATTGGTTGGCACCGATTATAGAGCACTGGCACCCCCTCCCGCCCAGCGAATTATTCAACCACTGGGCTGCAAACCGAAGACTTGTGTGGCGGAAACTCGCCACACCCGTCGCGAAAGAAGGCCCAAAAGCTGTGCTAGAGTAAAGCGCATCGCGTGACGGCAGACGACTTTCCCTGAATTTGAAGCGATGCCCAAGCGAAACCTTGGTAGCCTGTGATTTTGGAGAAATGTTGAATGCGTCAGCGACGGCAAGCGATTCGAGTCGATCTGGACGACCCCATGATCAATGCCCGCGAGGGTGTGTTGTTCTTTTGGCAGGCTATTGATCAGCTGTCACCGCTTTCGCTGTCCACCGGTGCCTGGACCGACAACAAATGGACGAAACGTTCCGCTATGGCCAATGCGATGGGCGGCGCGAGCGACCCCGGGCAAACGCGTGAACAGCGCGGCGAGGCCCTCAAGACGTATGCGACGTGGCTTGCCCAAAAGCTCTGCAATGCGGTGGGCTGGAACGAGAACGCCGGTTGGCTCCACTGGATTATCGACAACATCATCAAGGAGCTTGGACCGTTTGTCGGAAGCATCATTGGAGGCATCAAAGGGCTGTACAAAATCGGCAGCGCGATTGCCCAGAAGGTCAAGATATGGTGGGTCGCTCGAAAGGTCACCTTGGCGGCGGGTCATCCGCAAGCGATTGCGTCGGGCATCAAGAAGCTGATCAACAGCGCTCTGCTTGAAGGTTTGTACGATGTCGCCAAATCGGCGCTCACCGCGGGCGTGTTGGTCGCTTCGGCGGGTGCGTCATCGATCGTCAGCGCCGTTGCCAGCGTTATCGAACTGATCGTGAAGATGGTTCATGCGGCGATGGAAGCCTCTCGCATCAACAAGCTGATCGAAGATTGTGCGGCACTCTGGCAGTTGCCACGCGGCGCTCGGGCGTGGGCGCTTTCGGGTGCTGCCACGGACTTCAACACCATGTTCCGCACCGCGACCGAGAAGACACCGGTGATTGCACCGATCACGCTCTGCTCGTGCTTGAGCGGCGACAAAATGCGGCTGCTGAAAATGTACGGCGATGACGGGACGCCGATCACGCAAAGCAGTTTTGATGCCGGCTGCGTCTATCTGGACTCCTTGAAGAACGTCGGACGCGAGTATTGCAAACGCTGGGGCGACACGCTTCAATCGGATGATCCCCTGGTCAAGCTAGGCCTGAAACTGGTCCGCGATGGATACGCAGGCGAGAATCTGAAACGCCCCTGGTACAAGCGGCTGCCAGGCTTCCGCAATTAGGCCCCGAACGATTCCTGCCAGTGCGATCGTGAAGCGAAGGCGGCTGGGGATTTCAAGCGAGTCGCTACGAATCGCTGGCGCGTCGTTGATCGTGGCGACGGTTGCCTCGTTGAGGCCTACATCATTCACGTCAAGATCAGAGGCGACAGACGTTTTCGGGCGATCACCACATCGTCGGATTGACTGCGGTCCATCACGAAACCACGGTTGGAAAACATGGTGATCATCCGCGAGTTTCTGGGCGCCATTTCGGCGACGACGGATCGAATTCCCCAATCGGCGCAGATCCCCAGGCAGTAGTCCATCAACACCGAGCCGAGCCCGATGCCTTGCCACGGATCGCCGACCAGAATCGCAAACTCCGCCTCGTGGTGATCGGCATCGGCGACCAGGTGGCAGACCCCGAGTAGCTTCCGCTCACCGTCTTCCTCGGCTTCGGCGACGATCGCGATTTCTCGGTCGTAGTCGATATAACAAAACCGCGTGGCCATCTCGTGGGTCGACGCTTTGAACATGTAACGGTAACGCATGTGAAGCGATTGGGGTGAGCAACTGGCCAACAGGCGGTGCCACATCGGTTCGTCTTCGGGCTTGATCGGACGCAGCAGGATCGAGGTCGAATCCTTCAACAACATCCGCTTGGTGTATTCGTCCGGGTAGGGCCGAATCGCGAGATGTGAATAGGGCCGAACGGGATGCAGCACGGTGTGATGATCCACCACGATCCGGGCGTCCAGGGCGATGACGTCGTGGCTGGTCACCAACAGCGGGTTGACATCCAGCTCCGTGATTTCGGGATAGTCCGCGACGAGATAGGAAAGCCGCATCAAGACCTCGACCAGTCGGTTCAGATTGATGCCGGGGCGCCCGGGTTCACCCTCCAGCAAAGGCCATGACTTCAGCGATTGGACCATCCGTCTGGCAAGACGCTCGTTCAGCGGCGGCAACTCGAGTGCCAGGTCTCGCAACACTTCGGTGGTCGTCCCACCGGCACCGACCATCAACACGGATCCGAAGACCGGGTCACGTTTGGCGCCAACGATCAGCTCGCGACTATTCGGTTCGACCAACATACGTTGGACCGTGACCCCGTCGATTCTGGCGTCGGGGCAGAGTTCCTTGGCCCGCTTCAGAATCTGATCATACGCCCGAGCGACGTCGGCGCGGTTGGCAAGATTCAGCTCGACGCCGCCGACGTGTGTCTTGTGCGTGATGTCGGGTGAGAACACTTTGAGAGCGACGGGGTACCCGACCCGCGCGGCGCACTCGGTCGCATACGCCAACGAACAGGCGACATGGGTGGGGATGACCGGAATGTCGTGCGCCTGCAGAAACGCCTTGGACGTGGTCTCGGTCAGCACGTCGTGACCCTCGCTCAAATACGTCTTGACAAGGGAACGCTGTTTCGCACGATGAAGCGGAAACTCGATCGGAACTTCACGCGGTGTTTCGTACAACGTTTCGCGGTTCCGCCCATAGGACACGAGGTTCATGAACGCTCGAACGCCTTTTTCCGGTGACGAATACGTCGGGATGCCCGCCGCATTGAGCCGTTCGGTGCCTTCGCGAACCTTGCCGCCTCCCATCCACGCCGCCAGGATCGGTTTCGACGCATGTTTGGCGGCCTGCACCACCGCCGCGGCGGTGCCGGTCGGGTCGGTCGTCGCGTAGGGCGACAGCACCACCAACACGCCATCGACGCCCCGGTCGGCCAGCACGAGTTCCACCGAGGACTGAAACCGTTCTGGCGTGGCGTCCCTGAGCACATCGACCGGATTGCCATGCGACCAGGCCGGCGGCAGTCGTTGGCTCAACTTTTCGATCGTGTCATCGGACAACTTCGCCAGCGAACCCTGCTGATCGAGTAGCTCATCGGTCGCCATCACGCCTGGCCCGCCGGCATTGGTGATGATCGCCAACCGAGGTCCGGAAGGCGTCTTCTGTTGCGACAGAAGTTTCGCGCAGTCGAACAACTGCTCCACGCTGTAGACCCGAAACACGCCGGCCCGTTTCATCGCAGCTTCATAGACACTGTCGACGCCGGCCATCGTTCCCGTGTGCGTGGCCGCAGCCTCGGCGGACCCCGAGAACCGGCCCGCCTTGTAAGCGATGATCGGCTTGGTTCGGGTGAATGCCCGGGCTGCCGACATGAACTTGCGGGGCTCGGTGATCGACCCGACGTACAAGATGATCGACCGCGTCCATCGGTCGATCGCGAAATAGTCAATCAGATCAGCGATGCCGACGTCCAACATGTTGCCGACGGAGACGAAATGCGAAAAACCGACGTTCTCTTGGATCGACCAATCGAGCACGGCGGTGCAGAGCGCCGCGGACTGGGAAATGAACGCGATGTTCCCCTTGGGTGGTAAATCACTGACGAAACTGGCGTTGAGTGAAAGGTGCGGCGCCATGATGCCCAGACTGTTCGGCCCCACGATCCGCAATCCCTCGTACGCCGCAGCGGATTGCAGCACCGCCTGTTTGAGGACTTTCCCGTCGGGTGCCGCCTCGCGAAATCCAGAGGTCAGTATGACCAATCCCCGAATGCCCGCCTCGCCACACGCGCCGACGTATCGCGGCACCGTCTCGGCCGGACTGCAGATCACCGCCAAATCCACAGCCTCGGGCAAGTCGGCGATCGCGCCGTAACACGGCATGCCGCCGACATGGGTGTACCTGGGGTTGACCCGGTACACCGGCCCGGTGAAACCGCCCGAAACCAGATTGTCGAGCACGATCCTGCCCGCGCTGGATCGACGTTCGCTCGCACCAATCACGGCCACGCTACGGGGCGCGAAGATCATGTCTAGATTGCGGATCGGCATGGCGAACTGCTCGCAGGTCTTGAGCGTGGCATCGGCCTGCATCTTGCGAACCATCAAACCGTCGGCTGCATCACGACCTCGATTGTCTCACATTGCACACGCAATGCAAATCGCAAGACGTCGACCGGGAAAACACTGGGGGGGCGATCCCCGTCCGACCCCGTCAATGTTTTCGATGCGGCTTGCAATGCAACCGTTCAGCCTGTTCGTTCTCCTGCGTTTGATGTTCTTCAAAGACTTCCCGCTGCGTCAGCGGAGACGAGGGATCGGATGTCGTGGACTTGAAGGCGCCTCCTTTAACCAACCACTCACCTCCGCTGACGCAGCGTGATGTCAACATTCCGGCCGTTGCCGTGCAAGGTCACCCGAAGCGAACGACTGAGACGATCTTTCGGCTACA
>NZ_JBFHKV010000259.1:0-8917 GCF_041595215.1 Stieleria sp.
CCCCCGCGACGTCGTCGAAGGGATGCGTGGTGATTACGCCGAACGGTGGAACATCTACTGGATCACCGCACACTTTTTGACCGCGGCGGCCGACTTTGAGAAACTGGGCGTCGATTGGCGATCGTTTTGAACGGCGTGGCGGTGCCCCCGGTTTGGCAACGCTGTAAATCAATCTCAATGGTGAGGCCCGGACGCTGGCGCGAACCGGCTGATGTCAAACGATGATCAGCCGTTTGGCGCGAGCCTAAGGGCCCTTACCTGAGGAAGCGCCGCTTCACTTAGCGGTATTGGGCTTTAGCCGCTCTCTGTCGCTGCGTATCAGCGACCGGAAATCGCCTGAAGTGGTCCGGAGGTGGCGCTACGCTGACCTCCGGCGACTCGCTGAAATCCCTTGGGATACTACGGACGCTCGGCGCGTCGCATCTGTGTCGGCCAGACATCAAGGGGGCAGTCGGCTCAGTAGCGTGAAAGTCGATGGAGGACTAGGATTCCGCCGCACCTTGGTTTTCGGGTAGGCGGTAGAGGACGAGGCGACGAGTCCTCTGTCGTCGGCATATTGGCAAGGACTCGTCGCCTCGTCCACTACCCGAAAATTCAGCTGCGATAGAGCACTAGGAAGCGGTGCCCGTCTGCTCGATGTGCTGGAGCAAGAACTCGAGCGCAGCGGATTCAGTGTCGAGTTGATCGAGCTCGACGGTGGTGATTTCGCTGAAGGATCGGAACCAGGTTTCCTGGCGTTTGGCAAGCTGTCGGGTGTGGGTCGCCACCAGGTCTTTCAGTGCATCGATGGGACCGCCGCCTGCCGCTTTCCAGTCCAGGATTTCTCGATAGCCGACGGCTTGGGAGGCGGTCCGGGACAACGAACCAAACCGCTCGACCAATTGCTCGACTTCTTCAATCAGCCCCCGCTCAAACATTTGCTCGACACGCTGGTTGATCCGCTGATGAAGTTTGCCTCGATCGTGTCGGAGCGCAAACACGTTGCAGGACCGCGCGTCGACATGGCGGTCGAATTGAACCTGTCGATGGCTCAGCGGCATCCCGGTGTGCTTGGAAACCTCCAGCGCCCGAATCATGCGGCGCGTGTCCCCAGGCGCGATCCGGGCGGCCGAAACGGGGTCGACCTGAACCAACCGCTGTCGCAGGGCCTCCGCCCCGAACGTCTCGAGGTCACGCTGCACCGATTCGCGAAACTCCCAGTCCGGCGGCGGCCCCACATCAAACCCCCTCAACACCGCCTTGAGGAACATCGGAGTTCCGCCGACAAAGATCGGGCGTTTTCCACGGCTGCAGATCTCGCCGACGCGTTGATGGGCTTCGGCCAAGTAGCACGCGACGCTGAAATCCTGATCGGGATTGGCCAGATCGAGCAGGTAGTGGGGCACCCTGGCGCGGTCGGCGGCACTCGGTTTGGCCGTCCCGATGTCCATGTGTCGATACACCGCGATCGAATCGAGCGACAAAATCTCGCCCCCGATCGCTTCGGCCAATCGCAGCGCCAGCGACGTTTTTCCCGAGGCCGTCGGACCGGTCAGGACAATGGTTTGTTCAACCAGGGGTGGAAAAGTCGTTGGAGTCGGTTCGGACATCGGCACGCCGGATAAGCCAAAAAAAGAAGATTTCCCATTTGAAGGGGTTGCCCAAAGTTTACGCAGATGCGGTCGGATCGGTAAACGCGTGGTAGAATCAAGCATCATGGGCATGACGTATTTCAAACGATATCGAATGGAATTTGACCTTCGCGATTGGCGTGGGGACGATCCGCGTCTGCCCGAAGGTTATGAGCTGTTGCCCTACCTGCCGGGGCTGTTGCGGGAACACGCGATCGCCAAGTTCAATAGTTTCAAGGAGGAATTGGACGCGAACGTTTTCCCCTGCTTGTCTCGACGCGACGGCTGTTTGCGGCTGATGCGTGAGATCACCAGCCGCGGAGATTTCGTCCCCGACGCGACCTGGCTGATCCGCGCACTCGAAACGAACCCGAAAACCGGTGCGGTCCAGCCCTACGCCGTGGGAACCATCCAGGGACTTTCCACCGAAGGCTGGGGCTCGATCCAAAATGTCGGAATCGATCCGGCGCATCGAGGCAAAGGCTTGGGATCGATTCTGCTATCCAAGGCTGCGACCGGTTTTCGCGCCGTCGGCTTGGAGCGGATGCACCTGGAAGTCACAACGGAGAACACCGGCGCGGTGCGGTTGTACGAACGACTGGGATTCAAGCGGTCCAGTGTCGTCTACAAGGCGGCGGAAGTCGCCGGGGCGAACGCCTAGTACTCCGCCGCAGCTTGGTTTTGGGTAGGCGGTAGGGGACGAGGCGACGAGTCCTTGCCAATCTGCCGACTACACAGGACTCGTCGCCTCGTCCACTACCCGAAAATTGAGCTGCGATAGACTACTCGTTTCTCAGGATCCACCAGATCCGGCTGAGCGCCGATTCTCGGCTCCTGGATTCTTCTTTCAACCGGTTTGCCGCCGCGGTGATTTCCGGCGTGACACGGTTGCGACCGGACAGGTAGACCAGGTGCTGGACTTGCAACTCGAAATCGTCGATCGAACGCAACCACGAAACCGGCAACGCGGCTTCGTCACCGGGAAAGTCGACGCTCAATTGTTGCAAGAAACTCGACGCATTTCCCGCATCGACCTCGGCAAGCGATTTGGGCGATCGCCGAGGACCATCGATCGGTTGAGCCAGGATGGCGCCCTGATCGTCCGGGCTGAATTGCCCCCCGACACGACGCATGGCAACTTCGACACGCTGATCCAATGAAGAGGTCGGAGTTTGAACCGCCGCCGCGAAGGCTTGAACCAATTCCAACGCTTCCTTTCGCTCCTGCTCGGATGACGTCAACATCGCATCGCCTTGCAGAACATCGGGTACGCTACGGTGGGCCATCGGAGACGCGATGATCAGCGCCAACGTTCTGGCGACATCGAAGTCATTGGCCTTCAAGTCGTCGGCGAGTTGTCGGTGCAAGCGATCCAGGTTTCCATCGACCGGAGGCGCGAAGGCGTCCACGGGAGACGGTTTCAGGGGGCGGCCGTGAACCAATTGCCAAAGCGAATCCACCAAGCTGTCGGCCAGCACGTCGCTGCCGACGAGCGTCTTGGTCCAGGTTTGGAAGTCTTCCATTTGCTCGGTCGACTGCAACAGGTACTTGCTGACCTTCGGCACCGCCATGCGTTGACGCCCATCTAACAGTTCATAAAACGTCGGCTTGAGCGTCGCCGGTTGCGCGGCCACGACCCAACGATTGTCCTGTCGACGAACGACGTTGCGGACCAGGGCGACGAACGACCAATAATCATCTTGGGTCCCCGAACGACCGATGTGCGAATCATGGCATCGAACACAACGCATGTCGGCGTTGATGGAGATGCTGGCCAGGTGCGTGGCGATCCCTTCGCTGCCACGACGCCCGATCGCTTGATACCACTGTCCGGATTGCTGATTGGAACCATCGATCAATGAGACCAGGGTGACGTCCAGCTTGGCTTTGCCGCTGACGCTTTTGGATAACTCGTTGACCAGCCCGGCGTTCTCGGGGCGATCCATGACCGCGACACCATTGCCAGTGGTCAATGCGAGCCAGCGTTTAGAAATCTGTTCCGCGTTGGAGGCCTCGGCCAACAGTTCACGGAGCTGTTGCGGATCGCGTAACGCTTGTTCGGAAAGCTTGATTCCCAATCGGGCATTCAAGCGGGCGGCGATTTCCGCCGGCGCGGCATCAGGCGTCGGCTGGATCCCAAGCGTCCGCCAGTAATCGCGGACCGTCGCAGCGGTTTCCGCCGCGACCAGGGTCACCGCTTGTGACTCGCCCGTAGACGGCGCTGGCGAGACCGAATCGGGAGCGGTCTCAGGCGACGGATCGGTGTTCGAAGCGATGTTGTGTGAGTCGAGTGGAATGCCGCGTGGCAGATCCGGTGTGCCGCTGTCGGACATCACAGGCGGGTTGTCGACCGGATCGACAATCGCGACTCGTGGGTCATCCGACGATGAGGATTCAACAAGCTCTGACGGAGACGGCTGGTCCGGAACATTTTCGGCCACGATCAGACTTTGATCGTCCGGATCGTTCTGCAGGTCTTCCGGTCCGCTGAGGTAAACGACGGCCAGGAGACAAGCGGCGACGGCGATCAAGATCGAGACCAGACGCCCGATCGACAGCCCGCCACCGGAGGCCTTGATCGGCGGCAGCGAAGGGCTGCTTTGCTTGGCCGCGTTGGGGGATTGGGCAAGGATCGGCGCGACCAGATCGGGCGGCGACTTGCGTTTCAGTGGGTTGACCGGGACAAATTCGGTCAGTAGCGCATCGACGACGGGATCGGCATCTTCGGCAAACTCATTGCGTTTGCTGTCGGCCGACTCGGCAAGCCGTTGCAGGATCGTCGCGGTCAGATCGGGTGGGCACGATCGCGCGTTGTCTTCGCCAGGCAAAAACTCCGCCAACAAGGTGTCGACGACCGGATCCGCATCGTCGTCGGTGTCGAGTGGTTGTTCGTGGTTGGCGGCAGCCAGTTGCGCGAGAATGCTAGCCGACAAGTCGGGCGGCTGCTTGCGTTTGCTCGCATCGCTGGAGACAAATTCAGCCAACAACGCGTCGATCAACGGATCGGCATCGCTGCGTGCTTCGTGCGGCAGTTGGCTTGCGGATTGGGTCATGGTTCGTTTTGAAGCTGCAATTTCTCTTCGACACAGTTTCGCAGCTGTTGTTTGGCTCGCTGCATCAAGTTTCGGGCTCCGTGATCGGTGATGCCCAGGGCTTCACCGATCTCGACTCGGCTGGCGCTGGAATCGAACCTCATTCGCAAGGCGATTTGAGCCCGTTCGGTTAGTTTTTCAAAACACTGTTGAAGGGCCTCCACGGCGGCGTCGCCGGTGAGGTCCTTTCCCGCCCATCGGTCCCAAGTTTCGTCGAGCAACTCGGGTTCTCCGGTGGTCTGAACGCGTCCCAGTTTGCGGTGCCTGGAGACGAGCAGGTTGTAGGCGGTTCGCCGCAAGTAGCCTGCCGTCGCGCTGTCGTTGTGCTGGACAAAATCGGGGCGCCGGAGCACACGCAAGAAGGTTTCTTGCGTCAAATCATCGGCGGTCGCGTCGTCGCATCCGAGCATTCGCAGGTAGCGCCACACGCCACGTTGGTGTCGTTGGATGAGCGTGGCCGGGTCGAGGGTTTCCGCTTCGGCCGACGGTCCATCAAACGCAGTTTCCTCGTCGACGTTGCCCTCGGGCATCGAATCGTCGGGAACATCGTTTGACTGGGTCATCGAGACGGTACTCGGCCCGGTCGAGCTTGGCGTCTGTCCGCCTAGACTGCCTTCATCCACCAATCATCAAGCCACCAATTCGCTTATCACTTTTCCACCATTGGCAATTTTCATCGGTCGTCGATTTTTACTCATGAACGTGGTGTCGAGACTAATGCCGAGTCCCTTGCAGACGGTCGCCATCAAGTCTTCACTACTGAACGGCTCGGATTCAACCTCCGTTCCGTCGTTGCTGGTTTCACCGACGGCCAATCCGCCTTGGATGCCTGCACCGCCGACGACGCAGGACCAGGACCGTGCCCAGTGGTCTCGCCCGGCGTTCTGATTGATCCGCGGTGTTCGTCCAAATTCTCCCATCCAAATGATCGCGGTGTCTTGCAACAACCCGCGTTGTTCCAGGTCCTCGACCAGGGCGCTCATCGCCTTGTCCAGTTGCGGCAACTTCGTGTCCGCCAAGGTTTGGTGAACGTTGTTGTGCAGGTCCCAGCCACCCAAGTCGACTTCGATAAACGGGACACCGCCCTCGACCAAGCGTCTGGCCAACAGACAACCCTGGCCGAACCCGTTGGTCCCATAACGTTCTTTCGTCTTCTCGTCTTCCTTCTCGACACGGAAAGCTTCCATTTGACTGCTGGTCATCAAGTCAAACGTCTTCTTGAGCACCTTGCCGTGCTCGCCGGCGGGAAGATCACGCGTCCGGTTGGCGAAACCGCTTTCGATTTCCTGCAGGGCAGCCATCCGTTGACGCAATCGCATCCCGTCTAACTTCATGTCCAAATTGCGAATCCGTCCGCTGCTGGTGACGGCAAAGGGCGACCACGCCATCCCCAAGAATCCCGGACCCGCACTGGCACCGCCGATGGTGACAAACGGAGGAATCTCCAGCTCCGGACGCTGCGACATCAACTCGTGAGCGACGACGGCACCATAGCTGGGGTGTTCGATATTGGGGTTGGGGACGAAGCCGGTATGCATGTAGTAGCGGCCGCGATTGTGGTCGGCTTCGCGGGTCGACATGCTGCGAACGATCGACAGATTGTGCATCTGTTTGGCGACCATCGGCAGATGCTCACAAATCTGCATGTCGCCGGTTGTCGAGATCGGTTGAAACGGACCACCGGTGGGGGCGCCCGGTTTCAGGTCCCACATGTCGATCGTCGGCGGGCCACCTCCCATCCAAAGCATGATCGCCGATTTCCGATTGCGACGCATCTCTTCGGCGTTGGCTGCAATGGCACCACCCATCGTCAGCGCCGCCGAGGCGGCAGCACTGGAACCCGCCAAGTGGTTCATGAAGTGTCGGCGGCTCATCCCGCTGGGAGTTTTCCAAGGTGAAATCATTGCGATTGCCTATCGAAGAATTCGGTTTCGAAGGAAGTGTTGTCAGATTGGTAACGTTTGAGAACCGCGATTGAACCCAAGCTCAATGCTGCATGATGAATTCATTGCTGTTGAGAATCGCCCACCAGACGTCCTGCAACATCTCGATCTCCTTGCCGCCGCGGGCACGGTAGAGTTCACCGGCCAATGCGACTTCCCGCTTCGTCGGCTGTCGCGACAAGCCCGCCTTGTACAGTAGGTTTAATCGGTCACGGGTCGATTTGCCCGACTGTGAAAGCCGATCCAAAAAGCTGCCCGGCTTCGTGCTCGTCGCGTTTTGTGTCAATTCGCCGTTGAACAACATCAACGCCTGGGGAATCGACCCATCAAAAGTCGTCGCTTCATCGCCTTCGTCGGTTCCAAAGGTCACCACGAATTGACGGAGCCATTCACGACGCTTTTTCTCCTGCTGCTCGTACGTGCCCGTGGCATTGCCTCCGGAGGCGGAAACCAAGGACTGATACAGTTGCTCGGCACTCATCTGACGGAGATAGAAGCGGGAGAACTTCGGCGTCTCGCCGATCGACGGATCATCGATCTGGTTGTTGCTGCCCAACACCGCCGCCAGCGAATAGGGCCGGCTGAGCGTGAGCCAGGTGATCAAGTCTTTGACGTTGTAACTGGATCCGCGGAACGCATTGGCCAAATCATCCAGCAATTGGGGGTGCGTCGGGTTGTTGTGGGGGCCCATATCATCGATGGGTTTGGTGAATCCGTATCCCAGGAACATCGACCAGTAGCGATTGATCGCCATGCGGTCGAGCGACTGGCTGTCCATCATCAACCGCCCGAGTTCTTGGCGGCGATTGACGTCATCGACATATCCGCTTTTGGAAATCTCGGTGCCGTCGGTGAAAACCGGATAAGCGACTCGCGTCAGACCGTTCCGCATCTCGTAAAAGACCAACGCATCGTTCGGATCACCTGCTTCGCCGGCATAGTCCTCGCTGACCAATTCGGCGTAATCCACATCACGCGTCCCGTCGACGAATCGGCGCAACGCACGTGTCTGTCGAAAGAACGAATTGAACTCCCAAAACTTTTGTTGCTTCCAATCATTGAAGGGGTGATTGTGGCACTGCGTGCATTGAACCTGTTGGCCGAGGAAGATCCGCGACACACTGCTCGCCGCCAACACCGCTTTCTCTTCGTTGACTTTGCCGACCAGGAAGTTGACGGCTCCATTGAATCCAGGTGCACCGGGCTTGGTCGCTCCCTCGGCGGTCACCAATTCATAGACCATCCGGTCGTAAGACTTGTTCTCGGCGAACGAGTCTCGCAGGTACTTCATCATGCCGTCGCGATTGGTCAGATCACGCCGGTCCATGCCCCCGCCGCGGCCGATCAACAGATTGCTCCAAACCGTGGCCCAATGGTTCGCATACTCTTCGGTGTAACGATCGTCATGCAACAAACGATCGACCAGCTTCGCACGACGGTTGCCGCCACGGTCGGCTGCAAATTCCTGTTGTTCTTCCAGGCTGGGAATGCGGCCGATAATGTCCAAGAACACCCGCCGACACCAAACCGCATCGTCCGCCTCCTTGGCCGGCGTGATCTCATAATCCGCCCACCCCTGCTCGATCGCATCATTGATCATCGCGATCTGGGGAGGCACGACGCTCTGCGCTCGCGCCAGCGAAGCAAACGCGATCATCAAAATCATCAGACCACCCAAAGAACGCGTCAGACGCGACAGGAAGATTGATTTTGGTGCCATGAACTGAAACCTAAACTGCTCGAGCAAACGGATGGGGTGCCCCGGTAACGGGTCGATGCGGTGAGTGCGATTCGCCCTATCAATGAAACGAAATGTCGGCGCCGTGGTACCTGATCAAGTGTCAGATTTGTCACACATTGGGAGAATCGGTCGCAGCAGCACATATGTGTTCAGTAATGGTACCCGGTTGGACACAAAATCTTCCAGTAATTCAGCACTTTTTGCGGCAAGCTGCACCAATCTACGGGCCTGTATCCCCCTGATGGCCTGCTGCAGTCCATCACGTGAAAAACGATGGGCTCCAGCTGTCTCACTCTGCGACGCGACCGAGCCGCAGACGGCATGATCAAGGGCATCAATCAATGGATTGACCAGACGTGTCACCAGCGTTGCGATGCTGGTCGAATCAGCCACCAGATTGGCTCAGCCACCCGATGGGCGGTCTCAACCATGTGCCATTTCAGGGAGTTTGAAATGCCGGAACTTTATCGCGGACTTGAGCATCCCTATTGTCAGCCATTTGATCCCGGTGCGGGAGCACTGCCCCCCCGC
>NZ_JBFHKV010000260.1:0-8913 GCF_041595215.1 Stieleria sp.
AACAACCAGCTGAAGAACCTGACGCGTTCGTATCTGGCGTCGGTCAGTTTCGTCGACAGCCAAGTGGGACGTATCTTGGATCAGTTGGACGCCTCCGGTTTGGCCGACAACACGATCGTCGTGTTGTGGAGTGATCACGGATATCACATGGGCGAAAAAGCGATCTCGGGAAAGAACAGTCTGTGGCGTCACAGCACTCGCGTTCCGTTGATCATCTCGGTGCCTGACGGATTGACCGCGTTCGACGTCCCCGAAGCGGCCAAGTGTAATCAGCCGGCCGAGTTGCTCGACCTGTACGCGACGCTTTCTCAATTGACCGGATTGCCGATCCCCGAAGGGCAGCAAGGGCTCAGTTTGGTGCCGCAGCTCGTCAATCCCGACCAGCCCCGCGAGCGCCCCGCCATTTGCACCCACAACGCCGGCAACCACTCGGTCTGTGACACCCGCTGGCGCTACGTGGTCTACGCCGACGGTGCCGAAGAACTGTACGACACCGTCGCCGATCCGTTTGAGTACACCAACCTGTTGGCCCAAAGTGACCTCAGCGAACAGCAGTCGGCGCGATACCGAAAAGTGATCGACCGTCTGAGTGCGTATTTGCCTGAACAGGAAGCCCCCTTGGCCCCTGGCAGCGCGGCACGCATCCTTGAAAAACGGGCCGACGGTTTCTACTGGGAAAACAAAAAGATCGTGCCCGAAGACAAGTTGAATTGATTCGGGGTGGGCGGGATATCTTTGTTAGCGGCAGGGCGCGAGCCCTCCGGTCTTTCAAGCTGACACCGGACGGCTCGCGCCGTTCCGCGATCACTTCGACTCTTACTGAGTTACTACAGCGCCGCGGTATACGCAAACGCCAACGCACCGATCACGGGAGACTCGTCACCACAGCTCGAAAATTCCAGGCAATCCAGGTCCCTGAATCCATCGAGCGCGTATTCCTGATACGCTTCTTCGGCGATCCGCTTGTAACGCGTTTTGACGTCGGCAGACAGGTCGCAGACGCCGCCGCCGATGATCAGCAAATCAAAGTCGCCGACGTAATTGAGGTCCAGCAGCGTGATCCCGAGGGCACGGGCTTGGTCATCAAACAATTCCATCGCCAAGGGGTCACCTTGGGATGCCAGTCCCCGCAAGGATTTGGCTTTGTCGCGCGTCGATCCGGCAACCGACTGCAGCGGATGGTCAGCCCATTGCGGCAGCGTCAACCGATACTCCAACTGGTGCGTCAATCCGGTCAGCGAGATCGCCGACTCGGCGGTGCACATGGCGTTGCCGACGCGCAGTTGTTGGTCATGTTCGTAGCGAAAGGCGTACGGAGGAAGCAGCAGGTGTCCCGCATGCCCGGCTCGTCCTTCTTTTCCACGCACCACGCGGCCGTCTTGGACTTGTCCGCCGCCCAGTCCCGTGCCGACGATCAACATGAACAGCGAGGATAGCGGCTTGAGGCCGGCGGCCATCGGTCCGACGCGGTCCCAGGTCACCGCACCGCTGCGAATCGAATACTCACCGTACGCCGCTGCCTGGCCATCGCCGATGTAATGAACCGATGCGCGGGCAGACCACTGGCGAATCTGTTCTTCCAGGGTGGATCGAAAGGGGAATCCGTTCCACAACGCGGGGTCCAAGTTGGGCGTATTGCGGAGCACGCCGTCCAGCGTCGCCGGTCCCGGAGTCGCCAATCCCACATCAATGATGTCGGCGGTCGTTCCGCCGATCGCGGTCAGACTCGTTTCGATCTGATTCAAGATGGCTTGGGAGGTGGACTGCGGGCCAGACGCTGTTAGCGACTCAAATTGCTCCGATACCACGACGACCTCGCGTGCATCATTTCCGATTGCGATCGTCGTTGTCGTGCCACCAACATCAATGCCGATACGATACTTCACTGCTTCGGTGTCCGTTTGCAAAGGCCAGCGTCGTGGCTTGGACGGGAAAAATACCCCGTCCTCACCCGGCGTGTCATTCCGAGGAGACTTCTGCCGGTCGATTTTCAAGCATCCCGGCGGAAGGATGATCGGCAAGCATAGACGTTTATGCGAAAGTTTCCAAACCCATTGGCTAAAACGCCCGATCGTGGTCTCGGACCATCGCCGATGGGTGTGCGTTTTATTTCGTTTCGTTGAAGAAGATCACCAGATTCTTCGTCTGCCGTGCCGCGGCGACCAGGTCAACCTTGCCGTCGCCGTTCAAGTCGCCGGCCTTCAGGTCTTCGACGGCGATCCGTTCACCGGAGATCCGAGTCGGACGCCATTCGGTTCCCTCGTCGTTGGTCGGCGTAAACATCATGATTCCCGGCACGCCCGGCTCATTCATCGCCCGCCAGCCGACGACGATCTGATCGGACCCGACGCCCAGGTAATCGGCGACCGCCAGTGCATGTCCGTCTTTGAGTTCATCGCTCAGCACCGGAAGCGGAGTCCAAAGGTCTCCCTTTTGATCCGGCTGGCGGTACGCGGCACAGCGTTGACCATGCTTGGGCTCGACGGTGGCGATAAACCGTTGGCCGCCGGGAAGGCGACCGTCGCGAATCTCCCCGGCAAACTGGTCGGTCAGCTGAGTCGACTTCCAGCCGTCACGCTGCCGGTCGAAGTGCCAAACGCCTTCTTTGGCCGCGATGATCAGTTCCTCTTCGACATCGTCGTCCCAATTGACCGGATGAAAGTTGTGTGAAAGGTGCAGGAAATCGCAGACAACATCGTAACGCCAAGGAGCGTCGGGATCCTCGGGCTTGGAATAGGCCAGCACCTTCAACCCCGGCCCGTCTCCGTCAACGCTGCCCTTGCCACGCAAGGGTTTGACCACCAATTGGTACTCGTTGTTCGTTCCGCGGACCCAGTGCATGCGGTGGGTGCTCGGCTCGTTGTGCAGCTTGACCGCTCGCCACATTTCCGTTCGTTCTTGCGGCGGAACAAGGTAGAACACGGCGCCGTCTTTGACGCTTTCGCGATAATTCCATTGACCGCCGACTGCGATTTCACACTTGCCATCGCCGTCGATGTCGCGTGCGGTCACGCACACGTTGTCGCGTTGGGTCAGGTCCCGTGCGATCACGTGTTTCGTCCAACTGGGGTTCTCGTACCACTGGATCGTGTTCTTGTCGGCCAGCACGATGTCGGTTTTTTCGTCGCCGTTGACGTCGGCCAATTGGATGCCGTAGCCGATTTGGATTTGGTCGATCTCCACCGCCTTCCAGGAAAACTCTGGTATCGGCTCGGCAAACGCTGTCGACTCGGCAAGCATTGTCGACGCAATCAGGCAGGAGACGGCGAGCGAGAATTTCCACATGACGGATGTTCCTGATCGAATGAAACGCGAGCGGTGCACGGACCGCATCATAACAATATTTCTGCAATAATTGGTTCGCGATTCTCCTTCCAATCCATCCCCCATCGAAACCTGCCCTATCGGACTCACCATGAACCACCTTCGAATCAGGCCAGCGTTGCTCGTCGCGGCCGCTTGTTTGGCGTGGTGCCTGACAGGCTCAGCCATCTGCCCTGCCATCTGCTCAGGCGCCGAACGGCCGAACGTCTTGTTTCTGATTTGCGACGACTTGAATTGCGACATCGGTTGTTATGGGCACGACCAAGTGAAAACGCCGCACATCGATGCGTTGGCCGCACGCGGAGTCCGCTTCACCAATGCGCATTGCCAATATCCACTTTGTGGCCCCAGCCGAGCCTCGTTCATGACGGGCTGGTACCCGGACCAAACGCTGATCCATCGAAACGCGATCCATCTTCGCGAACGCGCTCCCAACGTGAACACGCTGTCACAGCATTTTCGCGACGCCGACTACTTCGCCACACGGATCGGAAAGATTTATCACTACAACGTTCCGCTGCACATCGGCACCGGTGGCCATGACGATCCTTATTCGTGGAACGAAACCATCAATCCACGCGGTCGCGACGTGATCGATCAAGACCAAGTGATCACCTTGCGACCGGGGCAATACGGCGGGACGCTCAGCTGGCTTGCGGCCGAAGGCACCGATGCCGAACAGACCGATGGCATCGCGGCGGCCGAAACGATCAAACGATTGAAACGGTACGCCCAAACCGGCGAAAATTTCTTCTTGGCCGTCGGATTGTATCGTCCCCACACGCCCTACGTCGCGCCCAAGAAATACTTCGACCTGTACCCGATCGATCAGATTGAGGTGCCGACCGTGCCGAAGGGTTATTTGGAAACGATCCCCAAGCCTGCGGCAAAGTCGTTGAGTCGGAAAAAGGAACAACTCAACCTGGACCCCAGCGTTGCCAGACAAGCGATTCAAGCCTACTACGCATCGATCTCCTTTGCCGACGCACAATTGGGATCGATACTCGACGCGCTCCGGCAAACCGGACTCGACGACAACACCATCGTCCTGTTCACCTCCGACCACGGTTATCACATGGGCGAACATGGCCACTACCAAAAGACGACGTTGTTTGAAAACGCCACGCACGTCCCCTTGGTGATCGCCGGACCCGGCGTCCATGTCGGAGGCGTTGCCGAGACGATGGCGGAAATGGTCGACTTCTACCCGACGCTGTCCGAACTGGCCGGACTGCCGGTTCCCCCGTCGATTTCCGGTGTCAGCCTAGTGCCGGCGCTCCGAGATCCCAGCGAGATCGTCCGTGAATCAGCTTTCACCCAATACGACATCGGCTATAGCATTCGAACGCCGGATTTTCGCTACACCAGTTGGGGAAACGATGGCAGCGAGGGTGTCGAGCTGTACGACGTGTCAAAGGACCCTGCCGAGATGAACAACGTGGCCGACGATCCGTCGTACGAAACGCAACGCCGTCGCCTGGCAGCACACTTGCGCGACCGAATCGAACAAGCGGGTGCTGTTCCCGCGGGCAGCCGACGCGTCCAGGTGCAGTTCGATCGCCAGCTCCGGTCAAAGAACTGAGTCGCTGCTCGGCGGTTCGAATCCGGGTTCCTGAGTCACCAGCCATTGATGGAGGTGACCGGCTAGGCTTTCACCGACTTGCTGTTCGTCGCCCGTGACCACATGAGCACCGGCGGACAGAAAGTCGTCGGTGTGAACTTCATAGCGGGACCGAACGATCACGTGAACGAACGGGGCGTTGCGGCGGACATGCTTCAGGATCGTCATCGCCGATTGGTGATGGGGGACGGTGATGACAATGGTTTTGCATTCGTTCAGCCGTGCGTGTTCGAGCACGTCACTCTGTGTGGCATCGCCGATCTCCGCGTGAAAGCCCAACTGCTGGGCTTTACGGACCCCGACTTGATTCAATTCGACGACCGTGACCCGCAGGCCTTTGTCCACCAGCGGCCGCGCCGCGATCTGGCCGGCCGGGCCGAATCCGATGATCGCAACATCGGGCGGCGGTGTGCGTTCGCTGGTTTCGTCCGAGACCTGCCGCTGTGCGCCGGTCAGGTTGGCCACCCAATTTCCTAAACGCGGTGCCGCCGGCACCAGGAACGCGCTGAAGAAGAACGAAACGATCGACGCGGAGACGACTAACGCATAAGTGTCTTCGCTGACCACCCCGCTCGTGCGACCGATACTTCCCAGCACGAAGGCGAACTCACCGACCTGGGCCAAACACAGCCCCGTTGCGACGGACACGCGAGTCGTTTGTCCCAACAGGGCAAAGATCACCCAGATCACCAGCATCTTTCCGATGACCAAGGCGAAGACGACCATTGCAACGATGTGACCGTTCGTCACGATCCAAATCGGGTCGGCCACCATCCCGGCGGCGCCGAAGAACAACGTCAACAAGACGACTTGCAAGGGAGAGATGTCGGCGCGAATCTGCGTGGCGAATGCGGAGCTGCCCAACAACATGCCCGCCACAAACGCTCCCAGCGCCGGCGAGATCCCGGCCGCGTGGGAAGCCCAGGCGGCGCCCAAGCCGGTCACGACGGCGAAGATCACCGTCAATTCGCGATTGCGGTGCAAGGTCAACGTGCCCAGCGTCAACACTGCGATCTTGGTCAACAGCATCAAGCCGACAATCAATCCGCCCGCCATCAACAGCAGACGGCCGATGTTCCAAAGGACCTCGTTGGCACTGCCCTCCCCGCCCATGATCGTCATCAACAAGGCCAACGGCACCACCGCGATATCCTGGGTCAGCAACACGCCCAAACAGTTCCGGCCATGCGGCATCTCCACTTCACCGCGTTCGGACAAAATCCTCAGCACCACCGCCGTGCTGCTGAGCGCGACCATCGCACCAAACGCGACCGATTCTTTGCCACCCAAACCAAACAGGCGAGCACCGGCAAACGCCAACGCGATCGTTAGCACGACCTGAGAGGCTCCACCGATCAGCGGCTTCGTACCCAGCTTCTTCAGCCGCTGGACCGAAAACTCCAGCCCCAAACTGAAGAGCAGCAGCGCGACCCCCAATTCCGCGATCGCCTCGATCTCATGTTCCGAACCGACCGCGTGAAGGCTTCCCGGTCCGCCCAGCATCATGCCCGCGAATAGGTAACCGACAATCGGACTCTGCCCGAATCGCGAGAACACGCCGCCGACCATCAGGGATGCCCCCAACAGCACCACGATGTCTCGAAGAATCGTCCAGAGTTCCATAAGTCCTTCCGTGTCGGACAAAAGTGACGGGGATCAGGCAGAATCAGACTCAAATGTGGCGGCCATCGAAATCTTTGTCATCACAGCCGGCCGCGGTTTCCAGAGTAGCGGTGGGGTCCGCCGCCTTGAACCCGCCCTATCGTCACGTCAAAACCCGCAACCAAATCACCGTCTGGCCGCTCGCGTTTCGACGACCCAAGGGAACCTTGTTTCCACCACACCGCAGGGACAGTTGATCGGCCCCCGTCGTGTTGTCGCCACCGCTGTAATGCTTCCCGCTGGGGTGCCAGCAGTTTTATCGGTCTGGCCATCCGTGAGCCCAGTATTTGTCTCATCGCCCCGCAAGGCAAAGCATGGGCTTGTTCCGTCCGACAGACGCAACCCTCATTTCAAATCCGGACAGAACACTACGGCAGCATCGCAACGCGTCGCGCTTTCCAATACGCCGCCAGGTGATAGACGATGCCGCAGCTGGAATTGTGCAAGTAGTCGGTTTGCAGAATCAGGCGTTCCAAATGCTGCTGTTGCGCCGCGTCGATCGAGGCGTCGTGCACCATCATCGGAATCAGTGCCGACTCGCCGGCTTCGCGGAACAGATGCCAAATCTCGCGATACGGTCCCCATTGCGGATTGGGGTAGCCGGCTTGATTGATCCACTCCTTGACCTGCCGCCAATCGGGGCCGAGCATCTGCAGCTGTTGCTCGCTTTTACCGGCGATGGATTGCATGACATGGTCGAGTCGGGGGGCGGCGAGCGAGCTGACGTGTTCCATCGTGTGATGGATCTCGGCTTTCAATTCACTGTCGGGTTCCAGTTCGTAGAGCACTTCCAACGAACACTGCATTTGCAACAGCGCGTAGGCCGCGTTGTGTTTGGATGGCGCCGCGGATTGCTTCACTGCCTCGGCGACATACTGACGCCACAATTGGCGGTAACGCGGCTCGCCCGTCGTCTCCCAGGCGGCGGCATAGATCATCGGCAACCGGGCGGCCTCGTGTGCTTGAACCTTCCACATCCGACAGATGCCCAGCGGGCAACGCGAACCATCGGCCCGGCAGAAGTCGTAGTTGTTTTCCGCGGTGACGAACTCGATCATCCGCTCGGCCACCGCCGCCAAGATGTCGCGAATCTCGACCTTGGTCGCCTCGTCGACCAGCGGGCTGCGGTAGTACTTCCAGAGCCCATGGACGAAGTGAGTGTATTGGTCTCGAGACGAATTGATGTAGACGCTTTTGCGGTCTTCCGGGCAAACATTTCGGGCGATGAATCCCGGCACGCCGTGTACCGTCGCGCAGCGACGCATCCCGGCGAACACTTCGGCCGCCCGCCCGCGCAGGTTCGCTTCCCCCGTGACGGCAAACCGATCGCACAGCGTGCTCAGCATCGCACCACCGAGAATCATGCCGTCTTCCATCCCCGTGCTGTAGCCGCAGGGATTGGGGTATTGTCGGGCGACCTCTTCCGCCGTCGGCAGATGCGACAATTCCTTGCCCGGTTCGTAACTGCTCAGGTAATCCATGAACGTTTGCGAATCGGGCTGGAAGAACCGGTCCCAGACGACCGTCCAGGCTTGGTCGATTTTGATTTCCACGGTCACCGCGGATTCCGCGGCACCGAGTGCAGTCGGAACGGTCACGGACAGCAGGGTCAGCAAGACAACGGTTTTCATTTCACAAAACAAGACGGATGCCGAAAGCGGGACGAGCGGAAGGGCGGAGGGGGCCGAGGCGACGATTGCGTGGGGGATCCCCCCCGAAAATGCCGTGAATGGCGCGGCCGCGGCGAGTGCTGGTGATTTTTCGTAGAATTGGGGCGTCGTAAAGGGTGGTGCCGACAGACTATCCTGTATCGTCGCGTCAGGAGCCGTTTGACCGTCATATTTGGATCTCCCCCCCACCGGGAACGCCACTGTCGTCCATTGAATCTGGGCGACAGGGGTGGGGACGTCCGATGGAGACCGACGGTCGACCGATCTTTATTTCGTCGATCGTCCCATGGATCGGGAAGGGACACTGGCAGGATGCCAGGGCTGTTCGACAAAACGTTTTCACGCGTTGGTTTGGTTCGTGGATTTTAAGCAATTTTTTGGCAGCGTCGTTCCCCCAACGGATCACTACGTGGCGATTCTCCGGCATTGGGCCGAGCATCGCAGCGATTCGGTGGCGTTCCGTTTCACAGACGTCGAGACACACGACACCTCGCTCACCTACGATGAGCTGTGGGAGGAAGTCCGCGCGCTGGCGGGGTACCTTCAAGGCAAGTGTCGGATTCGACCGGGCGATCGGGTCTTGTTGTTGTACCCGCCCGGTCTGGATTTCATCGTCGGTTTCTTCGCCTGTCATGC